>JANYBY010000179.1 GCA_025360565.1 Bacteroidota bacterium | reverse complement strand
CACTTTTTTATTGGTAAAGGGGCCATACACGGCTTCCCTTCCTTCCATATAATAGGCAAACAGTAATTCGTTCTTATCAATAAAATCGGAAGCTCCTGGATAAATTTCGATGAAATTATTTTTAAACGTCAGTTCAATTTGCCCTAGCTTTGTATTTGGATTTAAATTGTAAAAATATTTTGTACTGTCTTTCCCGAATTTTAGAAGGTTAACAAATGTATTTAAAACTGAATTGGTGTTCTTTAAATTTACATCGTAACAATACAAACCGTTATTTGTACCAATGTAAACAACAGAATCGTTAGCGCAAAACGATCTGGTGTCCGATTCTTTTATCCGTGAAAGCTGAGTAGGAATAATTTCAAACTTTCCGTTTTTTAAACCCAGGCACATTAAACCTTCTCCCTCCCCTATCTTATCTCTGGGCTTATAGTTTAACCAAATGTTTTGGTTTGTAACTATGTGCGACAATAAAATATAATACTTATCCATTAGATCTTTAAACGATTCGCTTTTAACAACCCAAGGTTTGCCATTTATTTTATCGATCTTGTAAACATTACCTCTATTAAAAACAAACAGCTCATTATTGAATTTTAAAAAACCGCTCTCGTCAAAATAATCCAAGTTTGATTTAGAAGGTACGGCCTCCATACTGTCAACCCCCGGCCTGATAACAAAAACACCTTTTGCGGTAGATCCCAAGTAAATATTATTTTCTTCATCCTTTATAATGCTTCTTATATCAATATAAAGTTCGTATAACTCTAAGAGAGGTTTAAATTTTTTATTTTCATATATCAATTTTCCGTAACCGGTTTCTGTGCCAACATAGATCACGGCGGAACTACCCGCACTTGTTTTATTTTCAATTTTATCGGTAAAAATAAAACGGGGGGCACTCTGCATATCATATACTTTAATAAAGTTTTCTTTATCCAAACAGTACAATCCTGTTTTTGTTCCTGCAATTAAATTGCCGTTTATTTTCCGGAAGCAAAACGATTCTTCAGTAACATTTGTAGACTCAAATTTTTGCGAAGCCGAATTATAATACAACAATCCTTTATCGGTTGCCAGGTAAATACAATTATTAAAGTGAATGCAATCTTCAATAGTTCCTTTTACGCCATCGCTTTTTGTAAAACGTGTTACAGGATTATTAAATTCAATTAAGCTTACTCCTTTTGCGAGGGCCAACCAAATATGGCCTTGGTAATCGTTATAAATATAATTTACACCATCGTCCTGCAACTCGTTACCCGCATTTATATATTTTAATGCATTAAATTGCGAATCTGTAATTAATAATCCGCCCGAAACAGAGCCAAGGGCAAAATGGCCGGAACCCAGATTTGCCGCGCAATACGCCGTTTTTTCGCTGAGCCAATTATCAATGGGCGTACTTATTTTTTTGATGGACGAAGCTTCGGGAAGAGAATTATTAAAATCAAATTGGAAAACTCCTTTAGGAGAAATAATATAGTATTTTGTACCAAAATTTATTATGCCTCTAACCGGGGTATCATTTCCTTCAAAAAGCTCACCGCCTTTAAACAAGGTCATTTCGCGGTTAACAGATAAAAACTTAAGTCCCTTACCCCTTTCTTTTACAACAAGATGATCGCCAACTTTAAAAAAAGTATGAAAACCTTCTTCATCAGGGGAAATAGTTGTGATCTTATTTGCGTGGTATTCAAATATTTTTTGATTGCTGCAAAAATAAACGTGGTCCTTTAAAGTGATGATGCTCCAAATTTTATTTACTTCTTTTTCGTTAGGCGGAAGCAAATGCAAAAGCGATTCGAATTTAAATTCTCCATTATCGGATTGAATAAATTTTCCGAAATTACCGTCGCCTCCTGTGAAGATCTCTTCTTTCTCATTTTTCGCTAAAGAAAGGCACAAAAACTGAAAATTAACCGATTGCCATTCGGTACCGTCATTAATTAAAATTCCATCGTTATTGGCAACTAAAATACGGCCATATTTATCCTGTATAACACTTCGGTTTTGATCGCCCGCGATATATTGAGCAGGAAGATAGTTGTGAATAAAATAATTGCCCTTTTGCGAAAACGCAAAGGTGCATACAGACATTAAAATTGCGTTAATTATATAATTATTGAACCTCAATGAATGATTTTTTTTTGCTAAAGTATATAAATTTAAATAATTAATTACACTTAGATACAATGTTAAATTAAACATGTAATGGCTCTATATTTTAACGTAATGGCTGTATTGGTTAACGTAATGGCAGTATTGCTTAACGAAATAGGCTTATTGGTTAATAAAGGGTTTGGTTTGTAACTTTAGATTTTGTAATTTTAATTATTAAACCATAATCACATGAAAAGAAATTTATTTTTTTGTTTAGCGGCACTTTTTGTTTTTAGCAAAATTTTCAGCCAATCAGTACCAAATGGGGGCTTTGAAAGCTGGCAGGTAAATACCTATGAAAACCCCACTTTTTTTCAAACATCGAATTATGATAAAAAGAATAATAATGTTTTACCTGTTTGCGCTATAAAAACAACAGACGCCTATCATGGTAATTATGCAATTCGTTTAAACACGGTTCTTTCTGGAACAGATGTTGCTTTTGCTTATTTTGCAAACGGTAATCCGGGCGGCAATTCCGGGTCAGGAGGTATTCCATATAACCAAAAACCCGGTGGTGTAAGGTTTCATTATAAAAGCAATATAATTGGTACCGATACGGCGCTACTTTTGTGTTTTTTTAAAAAGGCCGGTGTTTATATCGGGCAGTATTTTGTTAAAATATCTTCCACGCAAACCAACTATACTCTTATGGACGCTACATTTACACCTTCTTTGACTCAAATTCCGGATACGGTTATTGTTGCAGCTGCTTCCAGCAATGCTTTTTTGAATAGCGGATATCAGGTAGGGAACTCTTTACAGGTAGACAGCATCACTTTTAAGGGTGTAAATTCACAGCCGGCCAATTTTAATGGGGATTTTGAGCAGTGGCAACTCTTAACAAATTACAAACTCAATGGTTGGTACACGGACGGTGTTTTTCAACGTGTTACCGATTCTTATTCCGGTACCTATGCCCTTGAACTGCAAACCGCGCTCCCTTCATTTGGTAATAATCAATTATATCCAAGCAGGGCTAATTCCGGTACACCCTCTCAATCTGTAACGCTCGGGGGTTACCCATTTTCTTCGACTACCGACACACTTATATTTTACTACAAATATCTTCCGGCGAATCCGGTTGATAGTGCAAGAGTAAACCTTTCATTTAAACTTAATGGAGTTGGGGTTGGAGGAAATGTCTATCTTTTTGGGATTGCTGCTGCTTATACAAAAGCCAAAATTCCTATCTTTCAACCGGGACCTCACGATACTTTACTTATTGAAATTGAATCGTCGAAATATCCTACATTACCATCATATGTTGGCTCTGATCTTAAGATAGACAATATGTATCTTAAATCACAAATGATCCCAATCTCAAATTTTATTTCACCAACTGTTGGTTGTGTTGGTCAGCCTGTTCAGTTAACCGATAATTCTTTTAATATGGCAAATGCCTGGGCTTGGATCATGCCGGGTGGAAGTCCGGGAAGCTCAACGCAACAAAACCCTGTTGTTACTTATAATTCTATCGGAACAAAAACCATAACAATGGTTTGCAGTAATCAATTTGGTTCGGGCGCTACAATTACAAAAACTATTTCCATAAATTCAATCCCCCCAACAGTTTCCTCTTCCACCATAAAACCTTGCGGCGGTGTTGGAAGCGCGGTAATTACGGCAAGCGGGGCAACTTCTTATTCCTGGAGCACAGGCGCCACTAACGCTTCTGTTTCTGTGAATCCTGGTGTAACTACCGCCTATACAGTTACAGGTACCTCTAACGGCTGTTCAAGTTCCGCAATTGGTGTTGTTGTTGTTCCTGCGGCGCCTCAACCTTCTATTTGTATGGTAACCACTGATACTTTAAATCAAAATAATGAGATCTATTGGAACAAACCAACTTATCCGATGCTTGACTCTATGATCATTTATCGTGAGGTAATTACAAATACCTATAAAAGAATTGGTGCGGTTTCAAAGAACGCGCTGAGCTATTTTGCAGATACATCGCGCAGTGTAGGCCCCGCCAACGGCGACCCTAATATTTCTACCTACAGATATAAAATTCAAGTGCGCGATACTTGCGGTTCTTACGGTCCAAAAAGTTTATGGCATAATACCGTATTTTTTACACACACGGGTTCTACTTTTTTCTGGACAAATAATTATCAAATTGAAGGTCCAACAAACCCCGTTGTTACATACAGTTTATTGGTTTGTCAAAATCCATCTGTTAGTCCGGTTTACAATGTTGTTGGAACAACTACAGGCAATCAAAACCAGCTGAACGATATTTTTTATAATATCTATCAAAACACTGCTAATTGGCGTGTAGAAGCTTATCTGGGTTATGCCTGTAATGCGCAACGCCCAACGGTTGCGGGTAAATCTTCGCCGGTATCACGCAGTAATGTTTCTAATAATCGGCCGGCCATCGGAATTAAAGAAAATAGTTTTAGCAAGGGTGTAAAAGTTTATCCTAACCCTGCGCAAAAATTTGTAAATGTTGAATTTGAAGCTTTAAACACCGAAGTTGAAATCAGATTAACCAATACACTTGGACAGGCTGTTTACTCAGAAAAAACTCTTGGCAATAAATCCATTAATGTTTCCGAATTTTCTAAAGGAATTTACACCTTAAGTATAAACTCCGCTAAAGGTAAAGCAGTTTATAAAATAGTTGTTGAGTAATTCAGCGATCTTGTTAACGAAAAAAGGCATCTTTAAACAGATGCCTTTTTTGTTTTAATTATATTCTCTTGGGTTCACCTTTTTTTCAGATCGCAGTTCTTACAATTAGGAAACCATACTTCAATAACATCGGGAAGTTTGATTATATGCCCGTTATCATCCTCCACACTTATTTCGGTAAAAAATATTTTAGTGGCCTTTTTTTGTTTATTTAATTCATTCACCATTCCCGCATTTAATTTATTATCAAATCCATTTAAAGGTTTTCCGCCCGGCTCTTTTATCCAAAGTTTATAACTTGTAATTTTATTTTCTTTTGGATTTCCAAAGCGGTCAATGGCCATCAGCTTCAATTCGGTATTATCAAAATAAGCTTTAACCAGATTCTGTTCCTTTTTTACTTTAATGGTTTGGGGTTCCTGCGCAAGTAAATTATTTGCACAAAAAATAAGAAAAGCTATTTTGAAAATTATTTTCAACTATACAATTTTTTGCGCAGTTCTTTTACTTTATCATCTGCCAAATACTCATCATAGGTACACACTTTATCTATAATTCCCTTTGGCGTAAGTTCAATTATTCTGTTTGCAACAGTTTGCATTAATTCGTGATCATGACTGGTAAAAAAGATGGTTCCGGGATAATCTTTTAACGCATCGTTCACTGCAATAATACTTTCGAGATCTAAATGGTTAGTTGGCTCATCTAAAATTAAAAAATTGGGATTTATCAGCATCATTTTACTGATCATACAACGCACTTTTTCGCCCCCGCTTAAAACATTGCATTTTTTTAAAACTTCTTCGCCGCTGAATAACATTTTACCTAAAAATCCGCGAATATATGTTTCATCCTTATCCTTACTGAATTGGCGTAACCAATCAACCAAGTTCAAATCAACTTCAAAATATTTATGATTATCGTTTGGCAAATAGGCCTTATAAATAGTGGTGCCAAACGTAAATTTACCTTTGTAGTTTGTATCCTCATCCGCCAGTACCGCGAACAAGCTCGATACCGCTAATTGGTTACGGCTTATGAACGCTATCTTATCTCCTTTATTAATATTTATGGTTACATCTTTAAAAATAAATCCCTCGGCGTTTGCCTTATTTAAATTTTCAACGGATAAAAGTTGATCGCCGGCTTCGCGTTCCTGCCTGAAAATAATTCCCGGATACTTTCGCGTACTCGCCGGAATTTCATCCACCGTTAATTTCTCTAATAATTTTTTACGGCTGGTTGCCTGGCTGCTCTTGCTGGCATTGGCACTAAAGCGGCGAACGAATTCCTGCAACTCTGCCCGCTTATCTTCTATCTTTTTATTCTGATCGCTGCGTTGTTTTAATTGCAACTGACTCATGTGATACCAAAAACTGTAATTACCGGTGTAAGTGTTTAATTTTTTATAATCAATATCGCAAATATTTGTACAAACAGCATCTAAAAAGTGGCGATCGTGGCTGATGACAATAACAGTGTTTTCAAAATCGGCCAGATAATTTTCGAGCCAGCCGATGGTTTCAACATCCAGATCATTGGTTGGTTCATCTAATAATAAAATATCAGGATTACCAAAAAGCGCTTGCGCCAATAATGTTTTTACTTTTTCCTTTCCGGTTAATTCTTTTACCAATTTACTGTGCTTGGCCGGCACTATACCCATATTGGTAAGCATTTCGGCCGCTTCGTTTTCGGCGTTCCATCCGTTCATTTCTCCAAACTCCGCTTCCAACTCGCTTGCCTTTATTCCATCGGCATCACTAAAATCGAGCTTTGCATAAACAGCGTCTTTTTCTTTCATGATCTGAAACAAACGTTTGTTCCCCATCATAACCGTATCAATTACCGTAAATTCATTGTATTCGTTGTGATTTTGTTTGAGCGCACTCATACGCATACCGGGAATGATATTTACACGGCCTTTGGTAGGATCAATTTCGCCGCTCAATATTTTCATGAAGGTTGATTTACCCGCACCGTTAGCGCCAATAATTCCATAACAATTACCCGGAATAAAATTTACATTTACTTCATCAAATAAAACACGTTTTCCGTATTGTAAACTTACATTAGAAGCGGAGATCATTTATTTTTAAATTGAGGTGCAAAAATAGCAATTTATTGCTAAGCTTTGTTAGATTTGCAAGGTGAAATTGACCATTTTCTGTGTTTTTATTGCAGCCATTTGCCTCGGGCAGGTTAAGATCAAAGGCATTATTACTGATAAAGAGGAACGGCCCATTGCCTTTGTAAGTATTGGTATCATTGGCAGATCTATTGGTACCCTCAGCAACGAAAACGGACATTTTGAATTTGAGCTTGACGGAGATCACGCAAAGGACAGCCTTAAAATTTTAGCCATCGGCTACAAATCCTTAACCTTTTTAGTAAGCGATTTTTTGAAGGAAAAAAACAGGAAATTAATTTTAGAGCCCGCCCCTACTGAATTAGAGGAAGTAGTAATAAATTCTAAAAAAATAAAATACGAATATTTGGGAAATAAAAAGTACACAAAAAACAATTGCAGTGGTTTTGTAAAAAATAACAGTAACTGGAAAGGCTCGGAGGCAGCGATACTGGCCGGAAATAAAGTTGGTAGGCGGGTGTTAATTGAATCGTTTGGGTTTTTTGTCATTCAAAATAAATATTCCGACTCGCTTGTTTTTCGTTTAATGTTTTACGAAGCTTCTGAAAAACAATTTCCGCGTTTAAGAACCTTTTTACGTAAACCCGTTATTTTTAAAGTGAGTGCAAAACAAGGGGAAGTAATCATTAATTTAAAGGAATACAACATTACCACATCAAAAGATTTTTTTATAAGTCTTGAATGTTTAATGGATGAAATGGACATTGCTAAATTTTGTTACGCCGGAGCCTATGCTACGCCTTCGTTTGTAAAATCATCGGCATTTGAGCGTTGGAATAAAATAAAAGGAGGAGGCGGCGATTTTAACGTAAAAGTTTCTTACGATAGGTGAGGTACGTACCTTCAAGGTTTTCCTGAATCATCAGCGAAACCTTGAAGGTCTAATGCTTCACTTTATCTTTAAAGATCTTTTTAAATTTTTCTATTTTAGGCTGAATAACGTATTGGCAGTAGCCTTCGCCGCTGTTTTGATTGTAATAGTTTTGATGATAATCCTCGGCAGGATAAAAAATAGTGAAAGGTTTTATTTCTGTAACGATGGGATTGGGATAAGCTCCGCTTTTATTGATTTCTTCCTTGTATTTTTCAGCTAATTTTTTTTGCTCATCGTTATGGTAAAAAATAGCCGAGCGGTATTGCGTACCATGGTCGTTGCCTTGGCGATTCATTGTTGTTGGATCGTGCGTTTTCCAAAATACTTCAAGCAATTCATCAAATGATACTTTTGTTTTATCGTAAGTGATCTGGCAAACTTCTGCATGGCCTGTGGTGCCATTGCAAACTTCCCTGTACGAAGGGTTTTTTACCGAACCCCCGCTGTAACCGCTCTTAACGCTTTCCACCCCATTCATTTGCTGAAACACCGCCTCAACGCACCAAAAGCAGCCTGCTCCAAATGTTACCGTATCAATATTAGCGGAAGTTGTTTGTTCGTTTTTCATGTTGGTTGAATTTGTTTTTGTTTGACCACAAGCATTCATAAAAAAAACTGCAGCCATTAAAGTTATACCTGTTTTAAGTTTGTTTAAATTTTTCATCATTTCGTATTTCTATTTAAATAGACGGAAGAAAGAAATTTTCCTTACGGTTTAAAATGTTAAAGGATGTAAAATTTATTCTGAGTCTGTCTCAAAAGCCCTCCTCTTTTACCGTGACAAAGTCCCTCTCCTTTGGAGAGGGATTTAGGGAGAGGTCTACTCCTTCTTCGGCTCTTCAATAACGGCTGGTGCTTCACCGTTTTTTGGTTTCTTTTCCTTTTTAGGCTTGCCGCCTTTTTCAAAACCGGTAAAATCAAAATATTTTTTTGGCTTGTCGTTTTTTGTAAGTTTCATGGTGCCTTCAATATCCCAGTTTTCAACAACAAAACTAAGCATCATAGTTGTTCCTCCTTCATCTGTTGTTACAGCTTCAATTTCAAGCCTTCTAACCTCTGCCTGACTCTCGTCATCCATATAAATAGAATCCTTATTAATTCGGTACTTTAACCATTTATATGAAAATTTATGTTGTAAAAAATCACTAAATAAGGTTCCATTTTTAAAAGTTATTTCATCTTTTATAGATTTTTTTGCCGCAACCCCATCTTTTACTTCGGTTATGCCAATATTAAAAGTGCGTTTATGTAAAGGATCTTTCTCACCCTTAATGCCTGCACCGGCAAAAATGAGCACTGCAATAAATAAGCATGAAATAGATACGACTTTATTAATATTCATAGTAAATTTGTCTTTATTAGTAAATTTGTCTTTAATATAAAGCACGGTAAAAATAAGAAAAAATACGTTAACCGCTAAAAAAAACACCTAAATGCAGCCCTTGGCAGAGAGAATGAGGCCTAAAACCCTTGGAGATTACATTGGGCAGCAGCATATTATTGGCAACGGCAGCGCCCTTCGTAACGCTATTCAACAAAACCTTCTTCCCTCCCTTCTGCTTTGGGGTCCGCCCGGCGTTGGTAAAACCTCGCTCGCCATAATAATCGCTACCGAATTAAAGCGGCCATTTTTTATGCTTTCTGCAATTAACAGCGGTGTTAAAGATATTAGAGAGATCATTGAAAAAGCCGGCGACAATAATTTTTTTAATCAAAATAAACCGGTTTTGTTTATTGATGAGATTCATCGCTTTAGTAAATCGCAGCAAGATTCGCTTTTGGGCGCGGTTGAAAAAGGAACCGTTACTTTAATTGGTGCCACTACCGAAAATCCTTCGTTTGAAGTGATAGGTGCCCTACTCTCGCGTTGCCAGGTTTACGTTTTAAAACATTTAGAGGAAGAAGAACTTTTAAGTTTATTAAAAAAAGCAATTAGCAATGATGAATTTTTAAAACACAAAAAAATTAATTTACAAGAGCATGAAGCCTTGTTAAGAGTAAGCGGTGGCGATGCACGTAAACTTTACAACGCTTTAGAGATTGTAGTAAACAGCACAAGCGAAACTAATATTACCATTACCAACGAATTGGTTTTAAAAACCATTCAGCAAAACCTTGCTTTGTATGATAAGAACGGTGAACAGCATTACGATATTATTTCGGCATTTATAAAATCCATCAGAGGTAGCGACCCTAATGCAGCGGTATATTATTTAGCCCGCATGTTAAAGGGTGGCGAAGACCCAAGCTTTATTGCACGCCGTTTATTAATTCTGGCGAGCGAAGATATTGGCAACGCTAATCCCAACGCGCTTTTACTTGCCAACAATTGTTTTTCGGCCGTTAATGTAATTGGTATGCCCGAAGCCCGGATTATTTTAAGTCAGTGTGTTACTTATTTGGCATGCAGCTCAAAAAGTAATGCATCTTATATGGCAATTGCAAACGCTATGGCTACGGTTGATAAAACCGGAAACCTTCCGGTGCCTTTGCCCTTGCGCAATGCGCCAACCAAATTGATGAAAAATTTGGATTATGGTAAAGAGTATCAATACGCGCATTCGTTCGAAAATAATTTTATTGATCTTGAATTTTTTCCCGAAACCTTATCCGGCACAAAATTGTACGAGCCCGGCAACAATGCCCGTGAAGCCGAACAAAGGGCTTACCTTAAAAAATTGTGGAAAGAAAAATATGGGTATTAACTATTCCAGGTTTTATATTATTTATTTCGTGTTGAACCCGCAACCATAAACTCGAAATAAAAATGTACATTTAACATTGAATATGTCAAAAAACAAAAAACCAAAACGTTATTTATTTGAAGAGGTTTTAGATTTCCTTAAACATAACGATTCAAAAACGTTTAATTATAAACAGCTTGGCGCCGCTATGGAAATTAACAGCGATGCGGAGCGACTTGAATTAATAGAAGTACTTGTAGCACTAAAGCAACAGAATCTAGTCATAGAAAAAGAAACCGGCAAATATCAAATTAAAGAAACCAAACAATACGTAACCGGAACTATTGATTTTACTACGCAAGCCACGGCCTTTGTAGTTTACAGCGAATCGGAAAATGATATTTTTATTCCCGCTAAAAAAACAAAAGACGCTTTTCAAGGCGATCTGGTAAAAGTGCATTTGTCCTTGCGCAGTAGCGGAAAAAGAAAAGAAGGAGAGGTGGTTGAAGTAATTAAGCGCGCTAAAACAGAATTTGTTGGCACCATAAAAATAAATCCCAAGTTTGCTTTTGTAATTGCCGATGGCCATAAGATCCATGTCGATTTTTTTATTCGCAGCAGCGATATTAACGGGGCAAAAGACGGACAAAAAGTTTTGATAAAGTTTAAGGAATGGAAAGCGGGCGAACAAAATCCGACCGCTTCAGTGTTAAGAGTATTTGGAAATCCCGGTGAACATAAAACCGAAATGAACGCCATTATGGCTGAATACGGTTTGCCCGAAAATTTTCCCGACGCCATTGAATACGAAGCCAAAAAAATACCCACCGAGATCACAAATGATGAAGTGGCCAAACGCCGCGATTTTAGAAAAATTACAACCTTTACCATCGACCCTGTTGATGCAAAAGATTTTGACGATGCGCTTTCCTTGCAAAAATTAGAGAACGGTTTGTGGGAAGTTGGCGTGCACATTGCCGATGTAAGCCACTATTTAAAACCTAATACTACTTTAGATAAAGAAGCCGTGCATCGCGCTACCAGCGTGTATTTGGTGGATAGGTGTATTCCAATGCTACCCGAAGTGCTGAGTAATTTTGTATGTTCATTAAGGCCCAAGGAAGAGAAATATTGTTTCAGCGCGGTGTTTCAGTTAGATGATGAAGCAACAATACACAACCAATGGTTTGGCAAAACAATTATTTACAGTGACAGAAGATTTAGCTATGAAGATGTGCAAACCATTATTGAAACGGGCGAAGGCGATTTTAAAGAAGATATTTTTGTGTTGGACCGACTTGCAAAAAAATTAAGAGCGGACAGAATTCGTAAAGGTTCTATTGTGTTTGATAAAGCCGAAGTTAAATTTCATTTGGATGAAGAAGGAAATCCTTTAGGTGTATTTTTTAAAACACAAAAAGACGCG
>JANYBY010000411.1 GCA_025360565.1 Bacteroidota bacterium | reverse complement strand
GGCGTAATCGGTAATGCCCGGTTTAACAGTGAGCACTTTTTTTTGTTCTTCGTTGTACAGATCCACGTACTTTCGCACTTCGGGCCTTGGACCAACCAAACTCATGCTGCCCAAAAAAACATTAAACAATTGGGGAAGTTCGTCTAATTT
This sequence comes from Bacteroidota bacterium, assembly GCA_025360565.1. GTDB lineage: Bacteria > Bacteroidota > Bacteroidia > B-17B0 > Aurantibacillaceae > Aurantibacillus. The sequence goes on along the minus strand of JANYBY010000411.1, from coordinate 9,300 downwards.
AAATTTACGTAAATAATAACCAATAGCTGTGATCCTTGGGTCGCGCCCCCCAACTGTCAGCAAACCGGCCTTTTCCGCATCTTTTTTCATGGTTCGGAATTTATATAGATTAAAATCTTTATTGCCCCGCCCCACTCTTTTTTGTAAATAAAAAACAGGAAAGCCACTGTTAAAAATAATTAATAGACTAATGATCAAAAAAAATGGGAATAAAATAAGAATGCCAACAAATGAAAAGACCAGATCAAATACACGTTTTGGCCTTGAAACTGCCACTTCAACTAACACACCGCCAATTTCAATTAAAGCTTCTGCCGGCATTTTATTTTTTCAATACTGCATTAACGCTTTCAATCACCGCCTTTACAATCGTTACAATTTGCTCATCTGTTAGGTCATAAAATATTGGTAAAGTAATTTCTCGGCAATAATTATCGTAAGCAGTTTTGTATTTTAAAATATCGTATCCCATTTTTTTGTAGAAACTCATGGCCGGCACAGGCATAAAATGAACATTCACGCTTACATCGCGGTTAAATATTTCCTGAATGATGGCGTCGCGTTGTTCAGAAGTAATGCCGTTTATTCTTAAAGGATACAAATGAAAACAACTTATCCGTTCTCCATCCTTAAATAAAGGCAGTTGAAATCTTGCATCCGCTTTTAATAAAGCGCTGTACGACTCAACAATAAACTTCCGTTTGATCTGCGTATCATTATCATAGCGTTCCAACTCCACAAGGCCCATGGCAGCGCATATATCAGTCATATTGCATTTATAGCCCGCTTCCACAATATCGTACTTCCAGTTTCCTTTTTGGGTTTTTGCAAGGGCATCTTTATTTTGTCCGTGCAGCGTGTACATGCATAAATATTTGTAAAGCTCTTCGTTATTAAAAACAGTTTCGTTAAAATTAAGCGCAACAGCTCCGCCTTCAGCTGTACTTAAATTTTTTACCGCGTGAAAAGAGAATACGCTTACATCACACAAAGATCCGGTTTTTTTATTGCCAACACTCGCGCCAAAACTATGCGCCGAATCGCTTAAAATAAGGATGCGTCCCAATTTTTTTTGGTTGTCACTTTTCGCCGTAAATTTATTTTTATGCGTAATGGCTAATTTTGTAATAGCTTCGTAATCGCAAGGCATTCCCGCAAAATCAACGGGCATAATTACTTTTGTATTAGCTGTGATCGCTTTTTCAATCTCTGTAACATTAATATTAAAATCGTTCGCATTCACATCCACAAAAACCGGAGTAGCTCCACAATGCACCACCACATTGGCCGTGGCCGAATAGGTATAAGCAGGTAAAATAACCTCATCGCCCTCGCCTACTCCGTACCAGCGCAACATGATCTCTAAGCCCGCCGTTGCCGAGTTTAAACAAATGGTAGCTTTATTACCGCAATATTCCGTAATTTTTTTTTCGAAATTTTTTGTGCGGGGACCGGTAGTTATCCATCCGCTTTTTAAGGCTTCAACAACGGCGTTACAGATCTTATCGTCTATTCGAGGGGGGGAGAAGGGGATCATATAACTGTAAAATTAAGAATTAAAAATTAAAAATTTGCATTATTTCAGCAATCGTAAATTGTTCAAAAGAAATGTCTTCGGTAAAAAAAAGTCAATTCACCACAATCAATTTTGCCTTACCCATTTAAAATTGTAAATCACAGTATATTCACCTGCGTAGCCCCAAAGCCATAATCCTTATACGAACCGTCTTGAAAAGTGATGCCTTCCGTTTGTTTCAATAGGGCAATTATCTCTTGCTTCAATCTTCCGTTACCAACACCGTGGATAAATACAATTTTTTTCATGTTTTTTTCTATAGCTTCATCCAATTCTTTTTCAAAGCGCTCCAACTGAATGTTTAACATTTCATAATTGCCCATACCTTTAGTGTTTGGTACTAATTCTTCAATATGCAGATCTACTTCTTTCTCAAGCGATCTTAAAAATTCTTTTTTTGATCTTGAAACACCCGTCTTTGATTTAAATTCTTTTATGCTTTTAATGCGGTTAATATCATCGGCGGTTAAATTCTGTTCTATTTCTTTGGTGTTCAAAAATTCTTCTTTTAATAAAAACCCATAAACCGGATTTATAAACTCTTCATGTTTTATAGGTTTTGAAGAGGCAAAAGTTTTTTCGTTAATGTGCACAATTTCAGAGATCGGGAATTGCGCTTTAAAAAAAGTATTTTTAAATAAGATACAATCGAGTTTATGGTAATTGTACTCTTTAAAATATTGCAGTTTTACTTGCTTCAATATAATTTTCTGATAGCCTCCGATCTCGCCATGTTTAAGGGTTTGAAAGTATTCGCCCTCTTTAATGGAATATGAATACAACAAATTAAATGCGGATGCGTTATACAAATAAACAGTGTACTCACTTACCAAAGCGGGCAGTTCATGATCTGGTTCAATAATAAAATAAACGGCGTCGGTAATGTTAGCTTCGTGGTTGAGTTCAATATTTTCGGCGTCGCGATCAATAATTAATTCGGTATGAATGGGCACCAATTGTGTAACCAGATAAGGAATCTCGAAACCATCGGGCATTTCAACAAAAACAGTTCGTTTATCTTTTATACGCGAAACTTTACCCTCACCGGTTTCATTTAAAAAACGCACTTTATCTCCGATCCTTAATTTCATAATATTACAAATTCAAAATATAAGCGCCCTTATTTTTTGTGCTGTAAAATTCAACATCAAATTTACCGCATATTTTTTCCAATTGCTTAAGAGCATAATTCGTATTTGAACCATCGGCCACCAAAAGTTTTAAATTACCAAATTCTTCAAGATCACGTTCACTTATTTTAAAATTATTTGAAACCACAAGCGTGGAAACAGTGTTCTTATCCACCTGGGGCCAAAAATTATCTTTATTTAGGATCAGAATATTATTTTTATCAATTTGCAAAAAATTGAAGCTGTTATTTTTCATACGCGGATAATTGAACGAAACCAAATGTGGCTTTACATGGTATAAAAAGTCTGGCCTGTTCAATTCATTCATCAGCACGTCACGTTTATTTTTTACGCAATAAGCAGGGGCCTTTTTTACCTGGTAAACAGCAAACAATTTTTGTTCTTTATATTGATACGAAAAAATAATGCCGTTTATCTGCCAGAAGATCAATAGTACAAAAGCGTACACCAAGTATTTATACGAACGATAATAAAAGGCAGACGAAAAAGCCATTACTAAAATTGAAAGCAAAATGGCATCAAACCAATCAAAATCAATATTATCAATAAAACCAAGATCGGGTGTATTGAATAAATTAATGAAACCGATCAAACATTTAATGATGAAGTTGATGAGTAAAGAAATTTTTCCGATCTTAATTACCACCAAAACAGCAAGCATTAAAACAATAAAGGTAGCCGGAACAACAACCAGATTGCAAATAAAGAACCATATTGGAAATTGCTTAAAATAAAATAAGGTAAAAGGCAAAGTGCTTATGGTAGCGGCAAAGGAAGCCGTTATGCTTTGCCAAATGTACTTTACGAATTTACTTTCGGGCTCCCACAAATTGGAAAAAACGGGTTGAAAAAATAAAATACCGAACAGAGCGGTGTAACTTAACTGAAAACCAATGTCCGTTATTAAAAAAGGATCGTAACACAAAAGCATAAATGCCGAAACCAATAATATGTTTATTTGATTGCGGTAATTATTTCTGAAAAATATTTTACCAAGCCCCAATAAATTAAACATAATTACCGCTCGCAATACCGGTGCCGAGAAACCGGTGATCAATGCGAAGAACCAGAGTGAAAGTGTTATAAAAATAAATTTTAAAAGCCTGTATTTCTTTTTGCGGTCAAAGAGATCGAACAAAAAAGCGAGTACCAGATAAATTAAACCCGTGTGCAAGCCCGAAACCGACAGCACATGCAAAGTGCCCGAATGCGAAAAAGCTTCCATCACCGACTGGTCAATTTCATCATCATAACCGGTAAGCAGTGCCGCGCAAATGGCGTAAGCTTGGTGCGAAAGCTCCGAGTTTTTTAATCTGCTTAAAACAAAACGTTTTGTTTTTAATCCAAGCGACCAAATAGCCGATAAGTTAGAAGGCGCATCAATTAAAGCCACCGAAGCGCTATCCATAAAAACTGTGTGAAAGATCTGCTTATTTTCTAGGTAAGTTTTATAATTAAACTCAAGCGGGTTTTTTGGCGGCTCTATTTCAATTAATTTTGTATTAATTAAAAGTGTTTGACCAAATCTTAATTGTTTGTACGGCTTTTTAAAATAACCGATCAATTTACCCTCGGCTTTAACATACTGCGAATCTTTTTTAACTTCCAAAATTTTCAGATCGCATTTTACAAATCCTGCATCTATAACCGAAAGGTTTTCTTTTTCTACCGGAAGATCATTTACAATTACAATTAATTTTGTTGAGCCCTCGGTTGAAATTAAATTGCCATAATAATTCTGGCGTGCATTCAACCTTGATGTGCTTGTTAAATTTACTGCGAAACAAAAAATAAAAAGATCAGTACAAAGTAAAAAAGTAGTTTTAGTAAACGTAGTTTGTCTTGGTAAAAAAGGAAAGATGAGGGCAATTAACAGAACAACAATTAAAACCAAAGTGTTTATGTGACCAATGCTAAATTGCAGAGCCAAAAGTATTCCGACAATGAACGGAACACATATTCTTAGAAAAGGAATATTTTTAAATACACGCAAATTTTACTTTAAAAAAAATCCCGTCCCGGTTAAACCAAGACGGGATCAAATTATAGAGAATTAATTTATTGAATAATTAATTTTTTGCACATTTTTGCTCCGTTTAAGCTGATATTTACAAAGTAAATACCCTTGCTTAAGCTGTTATTTTTGTTAATGCTTATACTTTGTTCGCCGGGGCTAAAGTTATTGCTTATTGCAGGAATAACTTCTTTGCCAGCAATATCTGTTACGCTAACTTTAACGTTAGCCGCATCATTTAAAGTAAATTTAACGAAGCTTTCAGAAGTTGCAGGGTTCGGGTATAATTTTAACTGAATGCTTCTTGTTAATTCATTTACACCAACCGGGTAAATTGAAAAATTAATATCATCTAAATAAAATCTGTTTCCGTTACCCGCTGATCCTTCTTGGAACATAAAACGGATCTGCATCGAAGGTACTCCTAAAAGTCCGCTTCCGCCATTAAGTAAGTAATCGTACAAGTTAACCAAATGCCATTGGCTCGCTGTAGGATAAAAAGGACTTGAAGTAACTCCACCCGAAAAACTCGCCATTTGTCCGGCATTTAAACTTACAATTGTAACCCATGTTCCGCCGCAATCTTTTGAACCTTGCACTTCAAATTTATCGCTTTGTGTCGCACTTTGTCTCGCGTAAGCAAACTTAAATGTAAATACGGTGTCGTTAGGATTTGTGTCATCAATTGTTGGCATATACAAATAGTCAATTTGGTTTGGAGGATCTATAGGTCCTTCAATATAAAATGAATTTGATCCGGTTGAAGCTGCAAATGAAGTTACATCCCATTGTACAGGACCATCCGGATTAACAACGCGCCATTTTGTGGTATCGCCACCGGCAATAGGATTTTCAAAACTTGTAGCATAAACGGTTGAAATGAAAGCGGCACCATTTAAAACGGTAACTGTTTTAGATTGCGTACTCGATCCTTGTGCATTACTAACCGATAAAGTAATTACAGATTGACCAACAGTAGGGAAAGTTACCGATGTAATAGCTGCTACCGGAGAAGCAATGTTTGCTCCGTTAGTCCCGGTCCAAGACCAGGCTGTAACAGTTCCGTTATAAGAAAAATCTTTCATGGTTAATGAACCGCCTGAACAAACTGTGTAGTTATTAGTAGAAGAAATAAATGCAGCAATAGGCGCGCAAATTCCGGTACCGTTAACATCGGTAGCAGTTAAATTTCCGGCACTCCATAAATTGTTTCTGCCCGAACCACCGCCTGTAGCTAATGTTGAACGCATGGCATTTGTTTGATCAGTTGTAAAGTTTAAAGGACAGCTGCAATAGTTCATAATATTTTGAACGTTATCTATCCCACCACCATTACAAGGGTTACCCGATAAACTCGAAGGGCAATTATACAAATGTCCTTTTGTATCAGGCGTGTCATTAATGCCATCATTACCGCAAGCTACCGCCGGTGCATTGGTTCCGCCCCAAATATGAGGTAAACTTAACCAGTGGCCAATTTCATGGCTTAATGAGCGGGCATCTGAACTTAAATAAGGATTTCCAACAAATACGATCGCATCCTGATTGTCTCCCGAAGGGTATTGGCCCGGAAGGTGAGTATAGCCTACAATAGTACCGCCCCCGGCAACTGTGCCTTGAGGAATGATACTTGCCACAATATAAACATTCAAATATTTAGTAGGGTCCCAGGTATAACTCCAATAAGCACTGTTGTTGCCGGATGATTGGCTCCAATTCATTTTTACTGGGTCAATGTGCCTTACAATTCCTGACGTACAATTTCCGCTTGGGTCTTTATGAGCCAGCATAAATTTAATATCAGAGTTTATATAAAGTGTATTAAAAGGAACAGCTGTTAGGCTTGCATCAGGATTTGTTCTCGCGTAATCCCTGTTAACATAAGCCAATGCATTTGTAATAGTTGCATCCGGAATGTTTTCGGCACCGCCTGCATGCAATACGTGAAACACTACAGGCACGGTATAAACAACCGCGGCTGCTTTATTTGCCTGCATTTTATTTATTTTCATATCTTCATGCAACTTTGTTTGAATAGCTTCAAACCTTACCCGGGCTGCAGGATCTTCTGCAAAATGTATTTCCGCAGTCTCATCCGTTAAGCATGATTTATTTGTAAGGCTTTGAGAGAACCCTGACAATGAGGTTATCATAGCAATACCGAGGGCAACGATAGATAATTGTTTTTTCATGTTCTTTTGTTTTTGATTATGAAATGGTTTTAGGACCACCTCGCCGTTTTTATTTGTGTTTATTAATTAGTTTTGCTTTGTTTTAATTGCGTTAAGGCCATCATGTGTTTAAGGTTATCCTGCATGCCGTCAATACTTCCGTCTAAGAAAATAACATTTCCTTTTCCTTCCTGGGCAAAATTCTTTACCGCTTCGGTCCACATACTAAATAAGATCAGAGAGGCATCTAAATCGGCTTCGTGCATTTCTTTGGCCGCTGTTGCCATACCTTTGGCCACTTCACCGCGAAACAAAGCAATGCCTTGTCCTTTTAATTGCGACGCTTCTTTTTCGGCCTGAGCAGAAATTTTTATGGCGTTCCCTTCGGCTTCGGCCGCTTTTGTTTTTGTGATTAATAACGCCTGACCTTCGTTTTCGGCAGCGGCTTTTAAATTATTACTGGCAACAACTTTTGCCATTGAACGTATTACCTCTTCATCAAACGTAATATCGTTTATTTGAAGGTCAATTAAATGATAACCCCAGCCTTCTAAAATCTGATCTAACTGATCTTTAACCGCGTCAACAATTTCGCGTCGTAGGGTTAACACTTCGCTTTGTTTTTTTGTTGCTACAAACGCGCGCACCGAACCTTCAATGGAACGTACCAGTGCCTGCATAAAGTTTTTTTCATCCACAAATTTATAGGCAACATTTTTAATGCTCTCAGGCTCGCTGTTAATTACTGAGTAAAGTAACATAGATGTGAAATTTACATTGGCCTGGTCGATAGTTACTGCTTGAAAGCCTAGTTCCACACTTCGATTTTGAACTGATATTTTTTTAAATACTTTTTCAATGAATGGGATCTTTAAATTTAATCCGGGCCTTAAAATGCGACTGAATTTGCCAAATATGGCAGTTACAGATACCGTGCCTTGCTGCACAGTAACAAATGACAACATGAGTGTTAACAAAACGAACACCAAAAAAATTATCGTACCTGTCATATTCCGTATATTTGTTATAAAGATAGTAAAAATACTTTTTAATTCAAAAACATTATTAAGCGTGGCAAAATTAGTTAATAAGTGGTTAATAATGCTTGTTTGTGTGTGTCTTTTCACCCCTATTCTGGCCCAGAAAAAAAAGCGTAAACATCCGGTTGCCGACTCAATTCAAACAGTTGTCGATACAATACCGCATTACATCCGATTATATGATAGCGCCTGTAAACTGATAGATTCTGCAAAATATGCTTCGGCCATAGGATTACTAAAAAAAGTTGCAAAAGAAGGGCCCGATTATTATATGGCGCATAATAAAATGGCTTATATTTTTATTAAGGAAGAAAAATTTAAGGAAGCTTTTAAAAGCCTTGATTACGCCGAAAAAATAAGGCCCCTTAATTTTGAAACCTGTAAACTGCGGGGCATTGCTTTTTTTTAACGGATCAATATCCCAAAAGTAAAACCGCACTCGATAGCGCGGTGTCAATGGCCGCGCAAGAAAAAATTGACGATGCCGAATTGCTTTATTGGCAAGGCATGCTCATGTTTGTAGGTAAAAATTACAAGGGGGCCATAAAAATTTGTGTGGCTGCGCTGGATATAAACCCGAAATTTTTAGAGGTAATGGTTTTAAAGGCCGATTGCCGTTATGCCCTAAAAGATTATGCTAACGCGGTTAAAGATTATGATGAAGCCATTAAAGCAATGCCCGCTGATAAACCCGATGACGAATGTTTTAACGCAAGGGCAAAAAGCAGAATTGAAATTGGCGATTACAAAGGCGCCATAAAAGATTACAGTAAAATTATTGAGGCCAACCCTAAAGATGAACCCGCTTTGGTGGCACGCGCCATTTGTAAAATAAATTTAAAAGACTACAGCAGTGCCATCGCCGATCTTGATATAGCTATAAAAGAAGAAGCCAATAACCCCGTAAGCTGGTGTAACCGAGGGGTGGCAAAAAGCGCTTTAAAATCGTATGTAGCAGCTTTGGTAGATATTAACCAGGCCATAAAATTAAAATTTGATTACGCCGCCGCATTCGTAAACCGTGCTGCTATAAAAATGGCAAGTAAAGATAAGCACGGTGCCTGCGAAGATCTTGAAAAAGCGGATAGGATCGGCGACCCGCTAGCCACTAAGCTCATAGAACAGTATTGTAAGGGGAATTGAGTGTTGGGATATGAGTATTGAGACAGTGTGTGCTGGCATCCGATAAAACGCAATAAGGCATCAAGTCTCAATTCTCTATACGCACTGCTCTATACCAAAAAAGGGGATTAGGATCACTACCACCTGTTTTCAGCGTTGGGACACCCTAGAAATTTTTATGAATAATTTGGTATAGATGTGCCTGTTCATCATCCATTTTGAGCAG
>JANYBY010000394.1 GCA_025360565.1 Bacteroidota bacterium | reverse complement strand
GTTCGGCGCTTAATTACAATAGTGTTTCAGGCAGCTATACTCAAGTTCAGAGTTGTACAATTCAATAGACTTAAATAAATATCTTAATGTTTTAAGGTAAAAAAGAACAATTAAAAAATCCCGGCCTCTTTTGAAGTCGGGATTTTTAGATTAAAGACTTGCTTTAACTACTTTTTAATCCTTTCAACGTACGCTCCGGTACGGGTATCAATTTTAACCCAATCGCCTTCGTTAAAGAACAAAGGCACCTTTATTTCCGTTCCTGTATCAAGCGTAGCGCTTTTTAAAGTATTGGTGGCTGTATCACCTTTTATGCCGGGTTCTGTATAGGTAATTTGAGATTCAATAAAGGTTGGCGCTTCGGCAATAATAGGGGTATCCTCTTCAAAACTGATCTTTACTTCCATTCCTTCTTTTAAAAATTTTCCCTGATCCCCAAAAAGGATCAATGGAATATGAATTTGCTCATAGTTTGAATTATCCATCACTACAGCAAAATCACCATCTGCATAAATGTATTGCATTTGTCGGTACTCAACACGCACCACATCCACCAACTCACCGCTTCTGAAACGGTTTTCCATTTGTTTACCGTTCAATAAATTTTTCATTTTTGCCTGGTAAAAAGCACGTAAGTTGCCGGGAGTTCTGTGCTGATACTCCATTATTTGCATTAACTCTCCGTTAAATCTAATGATCGTTCCTATGTTTATGTCGCCTGTGTCTGCCATGTTATTAATTTTAGAGTTATAGAATTGTTGAATTTTAGAGTTGTAGAATTATTGAATTTTAGAATGATGTTTGCGATTTTTCAATTCTAAAATTCTAACAATCAAAAATTCTAAAATTTGCTTCAGGTAAAGATAATGAATTTATTCCTCCAAATCGTGCACTACACCCATTGCCGAAAATTTTTCAATTCGCTGATTGATACGTTCTTCGGGATTTAATTTACCCAATGACTTTAAGTGAACTAATATTTCTTGTTTTACAGTCTCAAATATCTCTTCATGGTTTCTATGAGCACCACCAATAGGTTCTTTAATCATACCATCAATTAATTTATTCTTGGTCATGTCTTCGGCTGTTAATTTTAAAGCTTCGGCTGCCTGTTCTTTAAAACTCCAGCTTCTCCATAAAATAGATGAGCAGCTTTCGGGCGAAATAACCGAATACCAGGTGTTCTCAAGCATTAAAACCTTATCGCCAATACCTATGCCCAAAGCACCACCGCTTGCACCTTCGCCTATAATAATGCAAATTACCGGCACTTTTAATTGTGCCATTTCTAATAAATTTCGTGCTATGGCTTCGCCTTGTCCGCGCTCTTCGGCCTCTAATCCGGGGTAAGCACCTGGCGTATCAATTAAAGTAACAATTGGTTTATTAAATTTTTCGGCCAATTTCATTAAACGCAAGGCTTTGCGATAGCCTTCCGGGTTGGCCATTCCGAATCTGCGGATCTGGCGCATTTTGGTATTGATACCTTTTTGCTGACCAATAAACATTACGGTTTGCCCCTCAATCTCACCAAAGCCGCCAATCATAGCTTTATCATCACCAACAGTACGATCGCCATGCAGCTCAATAAATGTTTTGTTGGAAATAGCTTCAATATAAGCTAAGGTATAAGGCCTTTCGGGATGGCGGCTTACCTGAACGCGCTGCCAGGCAGTAAGATTTGAATAAACTTCTTTGATCTTGATCTGAACGTGACTTTCCATTTCTTTGATCTTATCGGCCAGGTTAACTTTGCTTTTTGAAGAGACTTCTTTAAGCTTGGTTACTTCGGCTTCTAAATCTTGAATGGGTTTTTCAAAATCCAAGTATATCATTATAAAATGTAATTAGTAAGTGCATCTCTAAAAACTCATCTCTCTTTGTTGGACTTCAAAATTTAAATCCTCATTTATGATGAGTAAATTCCGGTGTAAATTTTTTGTCCGCCTCGATATATAAGCTTTTATAAATGCCCAATAGTTAGGGCGCAAAAGTACCATTTTTTAGGGAAAAAGGTCGGCATTTTACTTAAGGCATTAGCCTTCAGTTAGTTATTTTATAACAATTCGGCACAGAGTTTTGTTTTAGGAGGATTTATGTTAAAAGCAGAGATTTTTACTTTGGTTTTAGGGTTCGGGATTGCTTGTTGCCTGATCTTGATGGATCGAATGTGAATAAAAAATGTCATGTAATTGATTCGACCCCTTCAGGGTCGGCTGTTTTTTTATCGGTGTCTATTAAATATTTGACCCTTTCAGGGTCTATGGTTTTTGAAAAGAAGTGAAAATTTATTTTATCACAATTCGGCTCAAAAACTTCGTGACTGTGATCCCGAAGGGATCGAATGTGAATAAAAAAAGTTATGTAATGATTCGACCCTGAAGGGGTCGAATGTTTTGTTGCTATCGTCTAAAAATAGTTGACCTTTCAAGGGTCGGTAATCTATGAAAAAAGTGAAAATTTATTTTATAACAATTCGCCCTAAAAGTTTGTTTACCCTGCTTTTAAGGGTTGTTAGGTGTAATATGTCTCTTAAAATGCCCTGAGTTTCCTCATCGGCTGAGGTTTTGAGCAGATCTTGTTTTTCTAAAATATACTGATTCAGTTTTTTTTCTTTTAAACTAAAAAGTAAATGCTGTGTTCCTTTTTTAATGTTTGAAACTTCGGTACTCACCAAAACCCCGAAACTTTTCCACCTAACGCTTAATTCATGATTGCTATGAATGTGATTAATAACAAAGGTGCTGATCAACGGATTTTGCGAATTTGAAAAGTGTTGCAGATCGGGAAGTCGCTGATTGGCTAATTCGCTTATATACTCATCTAACACCGTTTGATGAATTGGATTTTCGAAAACAATTTCATCTCGCCAAAGTTCAAATAAAATATATTCGGCAACTGCTATCTCTAAACTATGGTCTTCGTTCTCGCTGTCCTCAGCATCAATATTAATTAAAACATTACCATGCGTTATCATAATACGAAGCAATTCTTTTTCTTCGTTATCAAACTTTAAAATTTCCTTTTCTTCTTTTTCCTGCGTCAGGTCTTCTGTAAAAACATTTTTATTTTCGTTAAAAGTTTGTGATTGATCCTGTGCGCTTGTGCCCGTATTGCCTTTAGAACCTGCCTTCCGGCGGATCTTATTCACCTCCATCTGCAAAATACTTTCTTCAATTTCCATTACATTGGCGCAATCTTTTACGTAAATGCTTCGGATAATGTTATCGGGAATGAGGGCAATGCTTTCAACAATATCTTTTATAACTCCCGCTCTTTTTATGGGGTCGTTCTTGGTTTCAACATTTAATTTTTTTGCTTTGAACAATAAAAAATCCTGAACATTTTTTTCGAGATAATTTTTAAACTCTTCAATGGTTACTTTTCTGCTGAACGAATCGGGATCATCATTATCCGGAAACATCAACAGCTTTACATTCATACCTTCCTCCAGTAACAGGGGAATGGCGCGATTGCTGGCCTTTTGCCCGGCCTCGTCGCCATCGTAAAGCACTACAATGTTTTTTGTAAAACGATGAATAGATTTTATTTGTTCAATCGTTAAAGATGTTCCGCTCGAGGCAACTACATTTTCAATTCCGGCCTGGTGCATGGCAATTACATCCATATACCCTTCCACCAAATAACAAAGATCAGTTTGCTGAATTGATTTTTTGCCAAGCCATAAACCATATAAAATTTTACTCTTATTATAAATATCGGTCTCCGGACTATTAATATACTTTGCAACTTTTTTATCGCTGCTTAAAGTTCTTCCGCCAAAAGCAACCACGCGTCCGCCATCATCCTGAATAGGAAACATAACACGACCTGCATACCGATCAAAAACATCTTTAACAGTAATTTCGGTTCCTTCAACATGGTTATTGCTTAATATACTCATGCCTGTGCTTGCAAGGTATTTTGGTTGGTAGCCCGCTTTAACTGCAGCTTCGGTAAAAGCCCTGCGCTCTTGCGAACTGTAACCGAGCTGAAATTTTTCAATAATATTATTACTCAATCCGCGTTCAACAAAATAACCAAGGCCTATCGATTTGCCTTCGTCGGTTGTGTGCATGTTCTCAGAAAAATAACGCTGCGCATATTGCATAACAATAAGCATACTGTCGCGCTCGGTTTGTTTTTCTTTTTCTTCGGGGGTAATTTCTTTTTCTACAACTTCAATACTGTATTTTTTTGCAAGCCATTTTAATGCTTCGGGGTAAGTAAGCTGCAAGTGATCCATTATAAAATTAACGGAGTTGCCGGCTTTACCACAACCAAAACATTTGTAAATACCTTTAACAGGAGATACAGTAAAAGAAGGAGTTTTTTCGCCATGAAAGGGGCAAAGCCCAAGCAAATTAACCCCGCGTTTTTTTAAAGTAATAAAATCGCCTACTACTTCCTCAACCCGCGCGGCCTCAAAAATTTTATTAATTGTTTCTTTAGGTATCAAAAAAGAGTAATTTTGAAATAAATATAAATATTATAAAGTGATAAAGTTACATTATTCTTCCCGTATTTTTTTCCTGTTGTTAATTAACTATTGTGCTGTGGCACAGGAAGAAGTAAACCCCTATAAAAAATTAACAAAACAATTTATTGGAGCGGTTAAAAAAAACGAACCATGGCGAAACTACCGTTTTTTTGATTCTTCTTCTTATGGCAGATCTTCGGAATCGGATGCCACCAGAAAGATAGAGGACTTTAATAAAAACCGAGGGCCAATTGTTGCTGTTGAAAAAACAGTAGTGGATACGCAAGGATGTAAAATGGCCACCTGCACTTCTATAAAAGGCAAGAACGGAAAATTTTTATGGTATCATTATTACGATCAGGCGGAATATCTCCAGCGTTTTGAAGTAGATACATTTCATACACAATGGTTTTATAAACCCGAACCCTTAGAGAACACAAATTTTACAAGAAAAGAAATTGCAATTGTACCCAATCATTTTATACGATTGCCCGGTTATTTGTATGTGCCAACCGGAAATAAAAAAAGTGCACTCGTTATTTTTGTGCACGACAGCGGGCAAAACGACAGGAACGGAAGCATGAGTAAAAACAAAGTTTATTTAGATATGGCTTTGGCCCTTGTACAAAAAGGCATTTCGGTTTTAATTTATGATAAACGCACGTATGTTTATTCGTTCAATGATCCGTTTCCGGCGGATAGTATGGATTATTATTCGGAAACAATTGATGACGCCGTTGAAGCGTTTAGCATGTCAAAAAAAATAAAGGAAATTGATTCGAGCAGAATTTATATTGCCGGGCACAGTTTAGGCGGCATGTGCGCACCGCTGATCGCAAAAAAATGCAATGGGCTGAAAGGCTTGATATTATTGGCCCCGATCGGAAGAAGTTTATTGGAGTCGATTCCCGATCAATTGGATTATGTACTTAGTTTGCAAACGACCAATAAGGAAGATTCTCAAAAAATGATCGATTATTTAAAATGGCAGATCCAAAACGCGTTAAAACCGGGTTTAAATTTGAAGAGTAAATTAGTACTTCCCGGAAACGGAAAACCTAAGTATTGGATGACCGACCAAAAATATAAAGTGCTTGATGAAGCCAAAACATTAACCCTGCCGATTATTTTATTACAAGGTGGCCGCGATTATAACGTGACCAAAAAAGATTTTGATCTGTGGACCGGAGCCATGCAAGGGAAAAGTAATTTTAAGGCGCATTGGATAGAAAATGTAGACCATTATTTTTTTGAAGGGCAGGGTAAAGCCAGACCCGAAGATATTTATATACCGAAACATGTTTCGAAAAACGTTACAAATAAAATAATTGAGTTTGTGAACGGGAAGTAGGAGGGAGAGGGCAGGCAGTTGGCAGTGAGCAGTAGCAGTTGGCAGTAACAGCGTGCAAGACGGTGCGCGGTTAGGCAACTGACAAAACAGTATAATTTTTATTATTCAATTCAAAAACATTTCCCGTAATAGCCATCAATTTTTCGCCAATGGGCGATTGTGGCGAAACTACAATTATTTCTTTATTTTCTATTTTTATTTTACCAATACTCACCGCAATAAAAAATAACCCATTATTTGTTTCAACATAACTCCCTGGACTTATTTTTTTGTTTGAGGTATTTAAATTGATCTTTTCGAGCTCTTGCTTTTGTGTTTTTAATTCGGATAATTGTTTGCTTAATTTTTCCTGTTCAATATGCATTAGGGCTTTTGACGTTTCGTGTTTATCGCCGGCGCTGCTTTTAGATTCTGAGTTGGAAGACTCGGTAACATCGTTCAGGGCTGCGTTCAATTGACTTATTTTTTCGTCAATCACACGCTTGCATTCAATTAGTATTTTTGATTTGAGATCTTTCATTTGGCGTTTAAACCACGGAGGCACAAAGAGCACGAAGTTCCACAGAGAAAATAATCTTTGTGTTTCTCTGTGCTCTTTGTGTCTCCGTGGTTAGTGCTATCCCTGTCTTCCGGCGAGCAAAAACATTACCGCCATTCGTACGGCCACACCGTTTTCAACCTGATCTAAAATAATAGATTGTTTGCTATCCGCCACATCACTGGTGATCTCAACCCCGCGGTTAATAGGGCCCGGATGCATCACCACAATTTCTTTTGAAAGGCTGTCCAGAATTTCTTTGTTCAATCCGTAAAGCATGGTGTATTCGCGTAACGAAGGAAAATATTTTATTTCCTGCCTTTCTAACTGAATGCGTAACATGTTGGCTACATCGCACCATTCAAGGGCTTTGCGGAGGTCTAGCTCCACTTCAACCCCAAGCGACTCAATGTGTTTTGGAATTAATGTGAGGGGACCGCACACTTTTACTTTTGCACCTAATTTTTGAAGGCAAAAAATATTTGACAAAGCAACGCGCGAGTGAAGTATATCACCAATGATGGCAATTTTTTTACCTTTTATTTCTCCTAACTTTTCTTGTATCGAAAACGCGTCGAGTAATGCTTGGGTTGGATGTTCGTGTGCACCATCGCCCGCGTTAATTATTTTTGAATTTACTTTTTTTGAAAGGTACACTGCCGCACCGGGGCTTGAATGGCGCATTACAACCATATCCACTTTCATGGCTAAAATATTATTTACCGTATCAACAAGTGTTTCGCCTTTTTTAACCGAAGAGCCCGAGGCCGAAAAATTAATGACATCGGCGCTCAAACGTTTTTGAGCCAATTCAAATGAAAGTTTTGTTCGGGTAGAGTTTTCGAAAAATAAATTGGCTATGGTAATGTCGCGTAAAGACGGGACTTTTTTAATTGGGCGATTAATAACTTCTTTGAAGTTTATCGCGGTGCTTAAAATAAGTTCAATGTCGTTTTTGGAGAGGTACTTTATTCCGAGGAGATGGTTAACGCTTAGATGGCTCATTATTTTTTGAAATACTAAATTTCAAAAATCAAAGATAACTTTTATTTCCCAATTACCGAATTATTTCTTTAAATATCTCTCTTTTATCACGTTTATATGGTGAATAGCATGTCCGCAAATGGTAAAGCCAATGGCGTTAACACTGGCTCTGCCTGCGCCCGTAAGGCCTATCCGTAAAAGCGCATCATTGCTAAAGCCATTAAAAAGCGATATAGTGGCTTTTCGTACCGTTTCAAATTCGTGGATCAGATCTTTCAATGTTCTGCCTTCCAGCTCAGCATTCGCTACATAAGGGTCTTGATCATACGATGGGAGTAATTGCGCGTCCTTTCGTGCAAAACGCAATGAGCGGTAAGAAAAAATGCGTTCCGTATCAATTAAATGATTTAAAACTTCTTTAATGGTCCATTTGCCTTTTTCGTAAGCAAAATCGCCAAGGTTCTCGGGAATAGAATTAAAAAAATTTAAAGTTTCCTTTTCGTTTTCAAGTAAGGCTCCTTTAATGTTGTTTTGTTTTACGAGGGGAATATAGTTTTCGTAATAAATGGGATAGGTATCTTTTGCGGGTCTCATGTAAATTTTAGATTTATTGAATTTTATAAT
Organism: Bacteroidota bacterium; assembly: GCA_025360565.1. Lineage (GTDB taxonomy): Bacteria > Bacteroidota > Bacteroidia > B-17B0 > Aurantibacillaceae > Aurantibacillus. The sequence goes on along the minus strand of JANYBY010000394.1, from coordinate 3,580 downwards.
TGATAATGCTAAATTATCAATCGGCAACTTTTACGATTTATCCAACAAAGTAACCCTGTCCTTCCCATCCAATTCCTTCCATTCTACACGCACATTCTGGCTGTCGATAGAATCAATGATCATGCCTGTATATTTTGCCTGAATAGGAACGTGACGCGAAAATCTTCTGTCAACCAACACCAGTAACTCTACGTCTTTAGGTCTACCAAAAGCCAGCATAGCGTCTAATCCCGCCCGAATGGTTCGCCCTGTAAACAAAACATCGTCTATCAACACTACATTTTTATCTTCAATCGTAAAATCAATAGTTGTACGGTTTGGAATTAATTCTTTTTTGCGAAAATCATCACGGTAAAAAGTAATATCTAATCCGCCACAATTTATTTTTTTATTTTTTAAAATGATCTGTAATTCTTTGTTAATTCGATTTGCCAAAAAAACACCGCGGGGCTGTAAACCAATAATGGCCGAGTTTTTAAAGTCGTCATGAACTTCAATTAATTGATGGCACAAACGTTTAATTGTAACATCGAATTGAATTTTTTCTAATAAAACTTTTGGCTTCACGGTAAAATATTAAAGAATAAAGGTAATATAATTATTTATAAAATTTAAACTCGGTCCTTCTGTTCATTTTGTATTCGTCCTCAATGCAGGGCATGCCTTCGGTACAAACATTAAGCGGTTTAGATTCGCCCATGCCCAGCGTTTTTAAACGTTTTGGATCAATGTTCTTTGTAACAAGATAATTCATCACCGACTCGCTTCTTTTTTCGGAAAGTTTTTGGTTTTCGGCATCTTCGCCGCGGCTATCTGTATGCGAAACTATTTCCAGATTATAAAGCGCATTCTCACCCACTATTTTTGCGATCTTATCTAAAGTAGACTTTGATTCGGGCGAGACCTGAAATGAATTTGTACTGTAATAAACAAAATCCTGAATAATGATTTCGTTCTTGTTTAGTTTTTTTTGTTTATTAAAAGTTAGTTCAACGTCCACCTCATTCATGCTTGCTAATTGAAAAATTTCGGCAGGAATAATTTTGAACGAAAATTTATTATTTTCATTTTTTGTAAATTGTTTAATAAGTTCATTTTTTGAATTAGCTATATAAACTTTTTCGTTTTTTTCGGCCGTGTACTTAGGCATCTCTATCGAATAATTCTCATTTCGTTTCAGTGCCAGAAATTCAAAATTGCCCTGGTTATCCGTTTCCTGCGTTTGTATTACCTGATTGGCGTTATTTTTCAGTTCCACAATTTGTTTTACCAATGGCATTATTTTATCGGTAACTTTTACCATTCGGCCTTTTATAGAACTTGTAAATTCCATTAAAGGGTCGCTTTCTTTCAGATCAGATAATGTAAACAGATCTGCATCTAATATTTTGTATTCAAAACCCGAAGTTGTTTTTTCAAATTGCGTAATAATTTTATCGTTATTGGTTGAAATAAAAAGCGTTTTTTCGTTAGTGGCGGCAGCATCAATAAAAAAGCTGTAATTGCTTCCTTCTTTTAACTTTTCAAATTTAAAACCACCGCTTTCATTTGTTTTTTGAGTCGCGATGATCTTATTTGTGTTATCGCGAATATTAATGGTTAAGCCCTTAACCGGGTTTTTGGCGCTATTCAGGATCTTGCCGGTAATATCCATTATTTTTTTCTCTTCAGCCCTTAAATTATCGTTAGGAATAACAAAATAAAATTTAAGATGTTCGGAACTGTCTTTTCTTTTGAATAAAAATTTCTCTACATCGTCATTAAATTTTGAACGCCCGCGGGCAACTAACAGATCAAATACAATGTATGCAGAAGTATATTCAGCGGAGGTTATTTTATTATTGAAATCAACATATACGTTTTCAGGCGAGGCGAGGAGTTCCATTTTTTCGTTACACTTGGGTTCTAATATATTTTTAATAAAACAAGCGGTGAGTTTATCATATGCTATTGAATAATTCATTTTTTTAGGATCGCCGAAAAAAGTTCTAAATGCCTTGTCAGCAAAGGCGCGATCGTCAATCAAACTTAAAAAATCAGCTTTATTTCGTGTTTCCTTCACCAAAATTCTTTCGTCACCCAACACAGCGAGGTGCAGGTTAAACGTATGTTTTTTATTAATAAATGGCTTTAACGCCTCGGAAATTAAAGAACTTCCCGGATTAATTGTAATGCGTAAATTTATTTCAACATTTGTTTTTGAATTAATAATGTTTGAATTAAGCGCGGGCCTTTGACTGCTTACGCCCGCCGGAAAATATTTAAACTCGGGCACTTCGCTGTTCCATGCATCCACTTGTTTAATATCCAACTTATATGAGTTTTCTTTATCGGGCTTGCCAAATGCGTTTTTAATGGATTCGGAAACAAGCGTATTTTCTGTCTCAAATTTTTTGAACTCGGCTTTGCTTAATAAAAATGTTTTTGTCTCTTGCGAATGCAATGAGGAGACACAAAAACAAATCAGCAATAAAAACAAGCGCGTAGTTCGCATATTAACAATTAATGAATCACAATATAAAAATAATTTTTTAAATGTCTTACTAAAATTGTTTAGGTTAATCTCAGTTTCAATTTGGGCGCCTGCCGCCTTCGTTAATTCTTGTAAGCGGCACCGGGCTGTCGCTACTCGCTTTTTTGCCCCTCCACGCGATATTTACCGAACGGCGTGGCAAAAAGAGCTCAAACAAGCGCTCCATCCCTGCCTACCGGCAGGCAGGCCTGGCGCGTATTTCGTAAAATCACTCAGTATAATTTCAAATTGAATCAATACAATTTATTCCCTCACCTTACTATCCATTGTAATTGTAACAGGCCCATTGTTTACTAATGTAACTTCCATATCTGCTCCAAATTCTCCCGTTTTAATAGGTTTTTCGAGGAGTTTCTCAAATTCGTGAATAAGGTTTTTGTATAAAGGAATTGCTTTTTCGGGACGTGCTGCTTTAATAAAAGAAGGACGATTTCCTTTTTTGGTGGAAGCATGCAAAGTAAACTGACTTACTAATAAAACGGACCCGTTAATTTGTTTAATATCAAGATTCATTTTTCCTTCCTCATCAGCAAACACACGCATGGCCAATACTTTAGAGGCAAGCCAAATTACATCTTCAATAGTATCTTCTTCTTCAATTCCCGCAAAAATGAGAAGTCCACCTTGTATTTCGGAATAAATTGTGCCAGAAATTTTAACGCTTGCCTGCTTAACCCGTTGAATAACTAACCGCATTTTTATTTATCTTTATAAAAAATAAATGTAATACAAATAAAAATGAAAAAATTAATATTCGTAACTTTTATATCAATGGCCTTGGTTTCTTGTAAGAAAAAAGCAGATCCGGCACCGGAACCTGAACCAACGCCAACAACAACGGGTACGCAAACTGTATGTCCTACTTGTACTTTTCCTGATACTGTTTGGACAAATACCGGAACAGGAGCGCGGCTTATTTTTAAATTTAAGTTTGATAGTACTCAGGCAAGATTAAACTTAAATTTAAAAATAAGCCGCGCTCCTGTTCCGGTATTTGTCCAAACAGTATCAGGAAAAGTACAAGTAGGACATACAGTTTGCGTACCC
>JANYBY010000368.1 GCA_025360565.1 Bacteroidota bacterium | reverse complement strand
TTCACTTTGAGCATACCGATGGGGCAAATTTTTGGATGATAAATTACATGAAGCGAAACAGAATTTATTATTCAAAAAAAGATCTTTTAAAATTAAGTTATGTTTTTAAACCCGGCCTTGGGGTTTTAATTCCACGAACCGACGTTACATTGTTCTCACACCGTTTAAATAATAATTGGAAATTGGCGGGTGTTACCGCGGGCCTTGAAACTTCTTTGCGCCTTGAGTTATTTAAACATCTCGTTCTCGAACTTTCGGGAAAAGCAGGTTATGCCAATTATATAAATTGTTTTGTATTAGGCAGAGGAAACGGAAAAGCAAGCCACCAATTTGGTTATATAGAAGGCATTTTCTGTTTCGGTTATCAATTTTAACCGAATAATTTTGACATTTCCTACAGGGGCTAAACATTTTTAAAAAGAAATTAACCCGTTTTATTTTTCCAGCGAAGCAAAACATATTTTAATGTTTGGCCCGCACAGGACCAAGTAAATTGACAATTTTAGGTTCGGTAAATTGTACTTTAGTTTAACGCAAAATAAAATTCATAAAAAAACCCTTACTTTTCGGTAAGGGTTTTTTATTTATTCATTTAAATATTATTGTATCACGATCTTCACAACTTTAAAGGCGTTGTTACTTTGAATTTTTACATAATAAATACCATCGCTTAGATCACTAATATTTATATAGGTCTTATCATCCTCACTCACCTTATTTAATATAGATCTTCCCATCAGGTCGTGAACCTCAATTGTTTTAGTTAAACCATTATTCAATTCTACTGTAAACTCCCCATTGTTAGGGTTTGGATAAACCGAAATTTGAGAGTCAATTGTTGAATTACCGGCAAGGCCTGTACACGGGCTCACTGAAATTGTAATTGTTTTCGTATCCTGACAGCCGGTAGTTGTATTGGTTCCAACAACCGTATAACTTGTGGTTATTGTAGGATTAACACTGATTGTAGGCGTTAAGGCTCCATTACTCCACGAATAGGTATTTACGCCGCTTGCTGTGATCAGAAGAATTTCTCCTCTGCACATTAGCGTATTACCCGGTGCAACTGAAACTGTTGGATTAGGATTTACCGTAACGTTTTTTATTACAGGAATGCCCGGGCATAAAAGCGCCGAATAACCTGTTAATGTATAACTGGTATTGACCAAAGGAGAAACGACTATGTTTGAAAAAGTTGAACCGGTGCTCCATGAATATGAGTTTGCACCATATCCATTTAACGTGATCGTTTGATTTAAACACATAGCGTTTGGCCCTGTCATAGTAACCGAAGGCACAGCGTTAACCGTTATACTTTGCGCGGCTGAACTTGAGCAACCTGTTGTGGTATTTGTTCCAACAACCGAATAAGTAATATTAGCTGTTGGTGTTACCGCAATTGTACTTGTTGTTTGGCCACCCGGCCCCCAAGTATATGTATTGCCACCGTTTCCGGTAAGGTTAAGTGTTTGCCCTGCACAAAGCGTACTTGGCCCTGTGATTGAAATTACCGGCAATGGATTTACAGTTAAGGAAATAGTCAGCGTGCTTGTACAACCCGTGAGGGTACTTGTACCGTAAACCGTATAGGTAGTATTTATTGTAGGAGAAACAGAAATGTTTTGTGTTAAAGCGCCTGTACTCCAAGAATAAGTATTGGCACCGTTTGCCGTGAATGGCGCGGTTTGCCCTATACAGATCTGTGTAGGTCCGGCTATTGAAAGAACAGGAGCCGCGGTTACAGTAACTTGTTTTGTAGCACTTGCCGTACATCCGGCGGCAGATGTTCCAATAACGGTATAAGTTGTAGTAATAGTTGGGCTAACAATAACGTTAGCTCCGGTTAAGGCACCCGGATTCCAGGTATAAGTACTCGCACCATTCCCGGTTAGCGATACTGTTCCTCCACCGCAAACTACCGCTGTACCACCGGTGATTGAAACTACAGGAAGCGGATTAACTGTTACTGATAAAGTTTGTACAGGTGTTGTACCGCAAGTATAGGTGATAGAAACAGAAATTGTTCCGCTTGCGCCTGGGGTACCGGTAATAGTATTTGTTGCGCTGGCTCCGACCCATCCGCCGGGCAATGTCCAGTTATAAGATGTGGCACCGACTGCGGCTGTAACTGAATAAACATTAGGGCTTCCCACACAAACAGAAGTAGGACCAAAGATGGCGGCAGGAGGTGACATGCCGCCTGACATGCTCCAACGATAAGCATCATTATTAGCAGTCCAAGCAACCGAATTACGGCCCGCTACAGGCGTACCAAGGCTTCCACTGGCATTCATAATTCCTTGAGTTTGAGGACTACCCTGATTACCTACTACACCATTATGTACCTCAATATTATTGCTGGTTTCATACAACATGATCTGCGAGCTAACGTTAGGTGGCCCGGGGCCGCAGCAAAACGGAATGGTTGAATACGTTAAAACAAAAACACGGTTTGGTGCTAATCCTATAGTTTGATATCTGATAGTACCGTTTCCCGGAGGATAAAGGTCGTTCCAATGCACAGCAACATAATTATTAGGATTGCCACCCGCTGACGGGCAAAGCTGGCCTGAGCAGCAACCGTTACTTACACCAGGATTAAATGATAAAAATCCGTTTGAAGAAACATATAAAGTGCTGTAAATATTACAGTAAAAATTAAAGTTGAACCCTATTGGTACGCC
>JANYBY010000235.1 GCA_025360565.1 Bacteroidota bacterium | reverse complement strand
CATCCGTTTGCGCTTTGGCATTTGCAAAACAAAAAAACACCACTACTATCAAGATATTTTTAAAATAACCACTCATTAGATTTTAAATATTTTTATATGTTCAGAAAAAATAAAAAATTATATCACCGCATACTCAACGTTTAGTAAATATAATGCAAAAATATGAGGGACAAAATTAAGCGGTTTTTATCATTTCCAAATACTTAACCACTTCTTTCAGATAAGCAATTAAGCTCTGAGATTCTTTACGTTCAATGATCAGATCCAATTCCCCGTACAGATCGGCATTGCCACATTTAAATGGCGCGTTTAACCGAGCTGTAAGGTTGGCCGTAAATAATGAATAACGATTGCTTACGTTAATGATCACATCGTATTTTTTTGCTTTTGATTCCTGCAAAAAAAAATCTTTAGGTAAATTTAAAACGGTTTTATCCTTTTTTGTAACACATTTCCAATCACCGTAAGCCGCTTGTTTTGAATTGAGTTCCACAAAAAAAACTTCGGTGTATTTTTTTAATCCTTCAATAAATTTATCCAGTTCGCTTTTGTTTATTGTTTCCTTATCATCAATAATAAGCGCCACAATAAAAATATTTTCCCAATTTAAAAATTGCTTTTGCCTTGCTTTGTTTTGTTCGGCAACTTTTGAGGCGGTGATGAAAGATGCAATTTTTGCAAACATTACTTTACAAGATCTGCGGCAAGGCCAATAAATTTACTCACTGCCCCATCCAAACTTTCGTTACTTCTGCCTCCTGCGGCATTAATATGGCCGCCTCCGCTATAATAACTTCGGGCAAATTTATTCACGTCAATTTTTCCTTTACTTCTAAACGAAATTTTAATATAACCCTCATCCGATTCGTTAAACAAAACACAAATTTTTATTCCTTTAATAGAAAACGGATAATTTACAACTCCTTCGGTATCGCCCTTTTTAAAATTAAATTCCTTCAGCTCTTTATTTGTTAAAGCAATATAAGCCACCGGCAAATCTTTTACAATGGTCATTTTTTCACTTAAGGCGTAACCTAAAAGCCGCATGCGATCTTCGCTGTAAGTATCGTAAATAGCCGCGTGAATTTGTTCGGGAACAATTCCGGTTTTTAATAATTCGCCAATAACCAAATGCGTTTTTGCGGTAACACTCGTATATCTGAAAGAGCCAGTATCGGTCATTAATCCCGTGTACAAACAGGCCGCAATATGTTTATCAATTAATTTTTTGCCTCCAAGGCCCACAATAAGATCGTAAATTAATTCGCAAGTACTGCAAGCTTTAACATCGTGAAAATAATAATCCGCATAATTATCGGGTTGTTGATGGTGATCGATCAAAACTTTTGGCACTTTTATTTTTTCAACTATCTCGCCCAGTTTTTCAATTCTTTTAAACGAATTAAAATCGAGTGTAAAAATAAGATCACATTTATTTAAAACACTTAATGCCTTTTTTTCATTTTCAGCAAAATTAATTACCTGCTTATCGCCCTTCATCCATTTCAAAAATTCGGGGTATTGGTTGGGAACTATAACGGTGACATTTTTTTTGAGCTTCTTTAAAAAAAGATAAAGGGCTAAACTGCTTCCCATGGCATCACCATCGGGGCTCCAATGCGTTATGATAACACTATTTTTACTCGATTTAATTGCCTTTTCAAACTTTAAAAAACTGTCTTTTCGCATAATTTCCCAATATGAACCTCAAATTTAGCCTTTTTGAAGCCTTAAAGGCATAAAATTGGCCTTATTTTTTTAAATATTAAATACTTTACTTATATTTGCCCCTCTTAATTAAAAAAGAAATTTATAATGCTAATAGTACAAATTAAAGAAGGCGACACAATTGAAAAAGCCTTAAAAAAGTATAAAAAGAAGTTTGAAAAAACCGGAGTTGTAAAACAATTACGCGAGCGTACAAAATTTACAAAACCATCTATCCGTTTCCGTGAAGGAAAAATTAAAGCTATTTATAAGCAAAAGTTATTGATAGGCGCTATCGAAAAATAGTATTGCCTAATAGATATCAGTTCTACCAACTTTTATCTTTTTTTGTATTGCAATCCTAATTTAAATGTTATAATTTAGATTAGGATTTTTTCGTTTTTATATGCTTACCACCCAAATCGACAATTTTGTTACTTACCTGAACCTGCAAAAACGAGCGAGTCCGCTTACTTCTGTAAGTTATAAGAACGATCTTAAACAATTTTCTGATTTTTTAGCGTCGGAAAGTACCAAACTTTCGCTCTCGCAAATTACTTATAACCATATCAGGGGTTTTATGGCTCAACTTATGTCCACCGGCCTTTCGCCCCGCAGCGTAAACCGAAAATTAAGCTCGTTAAAGTCGTTTTTTAAATACCTTGTTAAAAACCAAGTTATTAAGGTAAATCCGGCCCAAAAAGTACAAGGACCCAAAACCCCAAAAAAATTACCTGTATTTATGGATGAAGGGCAAACCGAAAAAATATTTACCTCGTTTGCTTTTAAAGATGGTTTTGAGGGGGTTAGAGATAAATTACTGATTGATATTCTTTACCAAACAGGCATTAGAAGAGCCGAATTACTAGGCTTAAAAGAGGCCGATGCCGATATTTTTAACCTTCAGCTAAAGGTTTTGGGCAAACGAAATAAAGAGCGGGTTATACCGTTTAGTTTACAACTAAAGCGCAACCTTGAGGAGTATTTAAACGTAAAAAAACAACTGAACCTACATAATCCGTTTTTGTTGGTTACTTTAAAAAATAGGCAGGTGAACGAATCGTATATAAATAAAATTGTGAAGGAAGTTTTAGGCGCAGTAACCACGAATAAGAAAAAAAGTCCGCATGTTTTGCGCCACACTTTTGCCACTCATTTATTAAACAATGGTGCTGATATTAACGCAGTGAAAGAACTACTGGGGCACGCCAATTTATCGGCCACTCAAATTTACACGCATAATACTATCGAAAAATTAAAAAGAACTTACAAACAAGCCCATCCAAGATCGGGCAATTAATAACCAAAAAAAATAAGGAGGAAAAAAGCCATGACTATCAACATTCAATCTGTGCATTTTGATGCAGACAAAAAACTGATCGATTTTGTGAAAGAAAAAGTAAACAAGTTAAATACGTTTTACGACGGATTAATTAATTCCGAGATCACACTTAAAATAGATAAAGGCGATAACAGCCAAAATAAAATCGCCGAAATAAAAATACTTGGTAAGGGGCACGAATTTTTTGCAAAAAAACAATGTGCCAGTTTTGAAGAAGCAACCGACCTTGTTTGCGAAGCATTAAAAACGCAGGTAAAAAAACACAAAGAAAAAAGCCTGGCGCTTTAAGCATACCTCAATTTTAAAAAGCCGTTCAAATTATTGAACGGCTTTTTTTATGTCCTGACTATAGGTTATACCAATTCTTAGTTTAAAACAGTTCAAAGTTAAAGTAGTAAAAACTGTTTTATACCGATGCTCAATATATTTTAATCCAAAAGCTTCAAGACATATATTTCGATCGGTATA
>JANYBY010000225.1 GCA_025360565.1 Bacteroidota bacterium | reverse complement strand
ATCTTTTAGATCTAAAAGATTATTTACATGATAGCCGGTGAAGGATAACGACGAATCGCTGCTGTATTGCTGACTTCCGCTGAACCAATGAATAAACCCGATATTATTTGCATTAACGGTTAAAACGCTGCGTTTACCAATTTTACTTTTGTAGGGGGTTTCAAAAAAAATGTCGGCGCTGGCTCCTACCCCATTAAAAGCGCCAAATTGCTGGTTGTTTGGGTTGCTTAAAGCCATGTTGAAGTTGGAGTTAAAAACAATTTCGCTCCCATCGCCCGATGTATATAAACTTGAACCTTTGTTGGCCTTTACAAAAAACAACTGTTCGCCTTTTATGAAGGAAACCGAAATGCCAATTTTAGCCACCGAATCAAAATTATGAAGTATGGCTCCGAATTTTACTTCCTGAAAACGCAGGGCATTTACATTGGTGCCTGCCAGGTTTGCAGTTAAACCTTTGAAGGATTGGTTACCGTAAAACATTAAATTATAAAAATCGGAAGTGTAAGTAGCGTTCAAAATTTCCTGATCTTTTACCCCGATCAAAAAATCAAGTTTTTTGGTTCCTTTTATAAATGCACTTACATCAAAATTAAGATTGATACCAAAATTATTTTTGCCTTTTAAATATTTGCCCGATTGTTTTTTCAGATCACTGTCAATATAACCGCCCCATAGCAATTTATTCATCATGGCGGTGGTCATTCCATTGCTGCCCGCATCAAAATCCATCGAAACAGAAACGCTTCGGCCCAGGTCTTTGTAGTTCATAAACTCGGTGTTGTACTGGGCCCTAACCACGGAGGTACAGAGGACACAGAGAAGCACTGAGAAAATTTTTGCGTTGTGAAATACTTTGGTAAATACAGAGGTATATAGTTTAGAACGAACCACGGAGGTACAGAGAACTACTTTTGCATTGCGGGCTGCATTACAAATTACAGAGGCATATAGCAAAGAAAGCACATAGTATTTCTCGGTGAAACTCCGTGTTCTTCGTGTCTCCGTGGTTAGTTGCATTTGGTTATTTTCGTTCTGCCCTTACATTTAATTCGGCAACAATATTTACATCAATGGTATATTTTTCGTAAATTTTTATTGGCGGCGGGTTAGTCGGCATAATTAAACTTGTTTCAATTCTTATTGATTTACTCTTTTTTAAATTTTGGATCTTTGCTGCATCAATCGGCATTTCAATACTGGACGCGGTTTGGGCGATAACCACATTTTGATTATCCAATATGCCGCCCGCTATAGTATTTGCGCCTGTTGTAAAAAGCGAATCTATTTTTACATTATTTTCATCCAGCAAATACGCCTGAATTTTTGTGGCAAAAGGGTAACCGTTATTTGCCGAAATAATAAATTTACCGCCGTTAACTTTGTCTAACGAAGTAACATTTGCAAAATCTACTTTGGTATTTGAGATCAGTTTAAAATAATTGGCTGTAAATTTAAAAGGGATGTTTATATCGGCCAGTACTTTTATTCCCGTGTTATAAAATGCAAAATCATGGTAACCCGATAAATTACCGTTTGGGTTTACGTTAATATTACCTTGGAAAGTAAGTTTATTTGGAAGGTTTGACAGGAATGGAACAATGTTGCTGTTTATATTGGTTAACGAAATTGTTTTAACGCTCGGGAAAATGGTTGCGCCCACCTTTGAAGCGCTATTAATATTCATGTTTGAGAGCTGAGTGGTATTTAATGGAATAATTGTTGGTGAATTAATGGATTTTATATTTGATAAATTGGCCGAAAACTCGCAGCCAAACTCGTTTAAAATATTAAAATTACAAGTGGCGCTGCTTAACATAAAGTTGGATGCCTGGAAATTTTTTATCAGGTCTAATTTTGTGGTATCAAACGGCACCGCCACGCTTTGCTGCCCAAAATAACCTTCAACATACTGAGGTATAACTTTAGCGTAAGTGATCTCAATTTTAGCAAATTTTCCTAAGGCGGGCGACAGCCCCAAAGTATTACTCGGATCAACAGAAATGGTATAAGCCTCAACAATGCTGTTATAGGTGGTACCGTTTAAGCCGGTAAGGTTTAAATTATAACCTGCCAGGTCATACGTTTTTACTAACGTTCCGCTTGCTACCGGTGCAACGGTTGTGGCACCGGGAACAATTTCTGAAATTACCAGCGGCAGCCCATATTTTGTTGCGCTTGGAATATTATAAATAATATCAATTGGGCCATCCAGATCGTTTGTAAACTTTACGGTTAATAATCCGGTTCTTATATCGGCGGTTTTTAAAGCAACGCCGTTGGGAATATTAAACGTAATATTATCGGGAGGAATAAATGTAAAACTTTGGCCGGGAGCATAAAATCCGGGCGGTACCGGAAAAAGTTTTACAATGTTAGTATCGGGTAATTTAATAAGGGAATCTAATTTTATGGCGGTAATGGTTCGGGTAACACTCAGATCAAGTAAACCTGTATTATCGGTTTTAAAAACAGAGTCGCCCAAAAAATTTTTAATGTTAAGCTGACTTGTTACCACGGGCAAAACCAGATCCACATCCCAAGAAGCACCGGTTTGTTTTCGGCATTGCCCAAAAACAATCAAAAAAAGCAATAAAATACCTATTTTTTTAAAAAAGTTCACCTTTTACAAATATATACATTTTTAATACTTGTTTTTAAAATGTTAAAGGCCATAAAATATCGCTAAAAATTGAGTACATTTGTATTGACGATTTATGAAACTTGGAATAAGGTTTTTTCTTTCTTGGATTCTTTCTGCCGTAATAATGTTTATTCTCTTTTATTTATGGCACGGCATATTTTTAAATGATTTTAAGCGCATCCAATTTCCATTAAGCTGGTTTGTAACTTTTGCCGCTTTTACCTATTTGATCTTTGGCGCCGGAATTTATTTTTTATTCGAATCCTCTTTGATGAAAAAGATCGAAAATTATTTTTTAAGGGGCCTTTTTACAGGCATTATTGCGGGTTTTTCGTTCTTTATGATCGCTACAGTGGTAAATATTTCAATCACAAAACATTTAAGCATAAGTCATTTATCGGTTGATTGCATTTGGCAAATAAGCGAACAAACAATTGGTGCATTGGTTATCACTTTATTAAAAGTAACAGTTAGAGAACCTCATTTGGAAGAAGCTTAACTATTAAAGATCTAATTATTTACAATCGATAAATTTAAATTCACAAACACTAAAATTGTAAATTAATATAGATGTCAGCTTTTTTTTCATTTTTTAAATCAAAACAATTTTTCATTCATATTGGAATAATATTGCTTACCCTCTTTATTGTTTTCTTTTTAATTGTAAAATGGCTCTCCTCCTACACTAAACACGGTGAATTTTCTCAAGTTCCTGACTTTAAAGGTATTGAAGTTGGTAAGTTAAACGCTTTTATTAAGGATAAAGATGTTACATTTCAAATTATTGATAGTATTTATGATCCAAAACAAAAAACAGGCATTGTTTTGCGTCAAGATCCCGAAGCAAATAGCAAAGTAAAACACAATAGGAAGGTATATCTTTACGTTACAGGGATGATAGCCCCGCAAATAAAAATGCCCAAATTAATTGATAGAAGCGAAAGACAGGCAAGGTTAATTATTGGAACTTACGGATTAAGAACCGGCAAAATAACCGAAAAATCAGCTGATTGCAACGGTTGTGTTATAGGGCAATTAACAGGGGGGAAAGAAATTGCGCCGGGTGATGCAATTAAAAAAGGAAGTACTGTTGATTTGATAATTGGGGTAAAAGATAGTCACTACTCACATTACGTGAACGATACAACAAAAACGGATGATCCGGTTATTGAATAATGAAGTTGGATAAAAAAATAAATAGTGTTCTGAAATTTTCCACATTCGCATGGAGATTTAAGGCAATTGCTGTTTGCTTATTATTTACATCGCTTCAAACCCTTGCCCAAGAAGGCATACGGCCTTTAAGCGGCAACATAAATTATATTTATAAAGATCTGAATAAAACTGAAAACACATTAAATAAAACAGCGAATAAAAGCGCTGTAAGTTTGCAGCTTCCATTCAAAGAAGATTTTTATTATGCTCCCACGCAAATGTTCCCGGATCTGAGTTTGTGGGATTCCAATCTATCCACTTACGTTAACACCGGCCATGCCATTGCCCCTCCAAGTATTGGTGTTGCTACTTTTGACGGGTTAAATAAATACGGTTATCCTTACACGCCCGCACTTCTCAATATTTCATTATCATTTCCGGCCGATACTTTAACATCAAAACCCATTAATCTTTTAACAGTTGGTGCGCTAACCTTGCAGCCAACAGATAGTGTAGCTTTAACGTTTTATTATGAAGCCCGAGGTTTTGGAGATTCGCCGGAGTTGAACGATTCTTTAATTCTTGATCTGTATAATCCAACATCGGCAAAATGGAATAATAAAGTTTGGTACGCAAGAGGCAACTCAAATCCGAATACAAACGATACTGTTTTTAAAAGGGTTTTTATAATGTTAGATTCCGCTTATTATTTTAAAGATGGATTTCAATTCAGGTTCAGAAATACAGCCAGCACTGCGGGCGATTTTGACCATTTTCATTTAGATTATATTTATTTGGATAAGAACCGCAAAAGAATTGCTGATACGGCTTACGATGACATTACGATTGGTTATCTGCCAACTCCGTTACTCCATCAATACGCAATGATGCCGTGGGAGCAATATGTTGCAGGAGAGAAAGCGACGAACACTTCGGTTTTTATTCGTAACAATGGCACGTATTCTCTTAACATAACATATGAGAACCGTTTATACGATTTTCCGGGCGGTGCTTTATTGAATAGTTATACAGGTGGCGCAAATCCCGGCCTTGGTATTTTTAAAAATAACGGATGGAGCAATTACGCGCCGCACGCTCATCCGGCATTTAATTACACCTTTGCCCCTTTTACCGATAGCGCCGATTTTAAGATCAAACATTATCTCTATCGCTCAGGAGTTTCGAACGATTTTTTTCCAAACAATGATACTGTAATTCAATATCAAAAATTCAGAAATTATTATGCTTACGATGATGGAAGCGCCGAAGCGGCTTATTATGTAAGCAATGTGGGCGGGAATATTAAAATAGCGCAAAAATTCACATTAAATATTGCGGATACCTTGCGATCGGTAAGAATTTATTTTGACCCCATTGGTTCAATAGCTTTAGCACAATCAAATTATCATTTCCGATTAGCAATTTGGAATAGTATTCAGCCGGGAGTACCGCCTATTTACTTAGATGCGGATAGTTTAAAAACACCCATATATTACAACAATGGTTTTAAACCCGAACCCGAATACAAATTAACCATACCACAGGTTTTAAACGCGGGAAATTATTATATAGGCTTAATTCAAAAAGTGGCAAGCGGTATTGGCATTGGGTTTGATAGGAATTTAAATCATATGGATAATTTGTATTTTGATGACGGCACAGGCTGGTCGCAATCAGTTATTCCCGGTTCGCTCATGTTACATCCGGTTTTCAGGGTATCAAAACCTTATGTTGGCGTAAAAGAATTTATAGCCGATAAAAATAATTCGTTTATGGTTTACCCAAATCCCGCAAACGATCAAATTACATTAAGTACAGGTACCGATAAAAAA
>JANYBY010000203.1 GCA_025360565.1 Bacteroidota bacterium | reverse complement strand
GTTTTTATGTTAAGGAATCTCACAAAAATAGTTTTAGGTGTCCTGTTGGTGTTTAACCACCTATTTGTTAGCGCGCAAAACCGAACTATCAACTCCTTAAAGCTTTTACTTAAAAACGCTAAACACGACACCACAAGGTGTATGATTTTAGACTCGATTATTGCGACAGAAACTAATGATGCTGTTTGGCCAAAGTACAATGAACAATTAAAAGCGATTGCAGAAAAAAACATTTCAATTGCGAGTCCACATAAAAAAATATATTTAAAATACCTGGCAAACGCCATGAACAATATAGGCTATTTGGCTCAAAACCTTGGCGATATAAACAAAGCATTAGAAAGTTATCATAAAAGTTTAAAGATCTATGAAGAGATCGGAGAGAAATCTGGAGTATCAAATTGCATAAACAATATTGGTGTTATTTATACTGATCAAAATGACTTTCCTAAAGCTTTGGAATATTACCACAAAAGTTTATTAATCTGCCAAGAAATCGGAGATAAAAAAGGAGTTGCATTATCTTTAAACAATAGCGGACACATTTATTATAACCAAGGCAACACCCTTAAAGCGTTAGAATATCATCAAAAAAGTTTAAAATTTTATGAAGAGGTTGGTGACAAATATGGAATAGCATTATGTTTAAACAATATTGGTTCTCTTTATGAGCGCAAAGAAGATTTTATCACAGCCTTAGAGAATTACAAAAAGAGCTTAAAATTTTATGAAGAGATCGGTGATAAGTATGGGATGACAAATTCTTTAAATAGTATGGCGGGTTTAATGCTAAAAAAGAACGACATTAAAGAGGCCCTCTTGTTTGCCAACAAAAGTATGCAGATCGCTAAAGAATTGGGTTATCCTAATAGTATTAAAATTTCGGCCAGAGCCCTTAAAGTAATATTCAAAGAACAAAACAATTACAAAAAAGCATTTGAAATGTATGAGTTGGAAATTAAAATGAGAGACAGTGTTAATAATCAACAAACGCAGAATGCGTCAGTTAAAAAGCAAATGCAATACACTTATGAAAAACAAGAAGCCGTTGCTAAAGCCGAGCATAAAAGTGATCTCGTAAAACAACAGGCCATTGCCGATGAAAAGAATCGAAAACAACAAATTGTTATTTGGTCGGTGGGCATTGGTTTACTATTAGTTGTAGTATTTGCCGGGTTTATATTTAGATCATTAAACATTACTCGTAAACAAAAATTGCTCATTGAAATAAAGAACAAAGAAACCGAAGAGCAGAAAAAAATAATTGAAGAAAAGCAGAAAGAAATACTGGACTCGATATATTACGCTAAAAGAATACAAGTTTCTTTATTGCCAAGTGAAAAATACATTGAACGTATTCTAAATGGTAATGATGAGAAGTGAATGATAATATAGCGGGTATATTCTGCGCTTCTTCTCCATCGTTTATATCTCAGTTCCCAATACTTCCACTTTATTAAAGCCTTTGCCGTAAGTAAGTCTTTTCCAAAGCCACTCTAGTGGGCCGATAGAAAAATATTTAAAGTAAATCCAACAGTAAGTGATTTGTAAGAGCCAGATGCAAATAACAAACAACAACAAACCTTTTGCACTATACTCTCCATAATGACCTAAGCCAAATCCAAAAAAATAGAGGGAACATAAAACGGTTTGCATAATATAATTGGTAAAGGCCATACGCCCCACATTGGCAAACAAACTTAAAAATGATCGTAACCAATTTACTTTACACAATAACATTAGTGCTGATGCGTAACCAATGGCGATCAATAACCGTGCGGGGCTTTCAAGATACACTGTGCTAAAGGGCCGCCAGCTATACATGTCCCAAAGATCGGCCTGCGTTTTTGCTTGTAATTTAAGCGCAATGCACATCAAGATAATGCCAATAGGAATTCCTGCAAAACACAGGAGACGGTAACTCTTTAATTTTAACCTGTATTCGAAAAAGCCCATCTTAAATAATGCCATTCCAATTAGTATGGTACCAAAACTTTCCCAAAAACCAGTGTAAAAGCCTTGCGACTGATATTGGAATACTTCTTCCGAATGCTTTTCAAAGATCTCGGCATAGCCGGAATGATGAACAATGTAATTTTCTTTTACCTCCTTTACCATTTCCTGAATCTCTTTTTTAGAAAAAGGATAATGCTGATCTAAAAGATGCTGAAACTCATCCCTTGTTTTTTTCTGCTCGGCAGTTAAAACTTTGCCTTCCTTTATTAATTGTGAAGTTTGAGTATAGCTAACAGAGTTTTCTTTAGCATCTGTAAAACGTTTTCCGTTACCATACGTATAAATACCAATGCAAAAAACAGCAATTGCAATCATGTAACGCACTCTCAAATTACGAAAAGCAAATAAGAACATACCGCAAAGCGCATATTCGTAAAGAACATCGCCACCCCACAGTAAAATATAGCCGTCAATTATTCCAAACAACAGCAACCACATCATTCGGCGGAAATAAGCATCTGCTACTTGTATGCTGTTATTTTTTTTGTTGGCAATAAATAACATAAGGCCCGCGCCAAACAACAAAGTAAATAATCCGCGCATTTTTCCATCAAATAAAATACCTGAGGATTTCACGATAAAACCATTTACAGTTAACTTATGTTCCAATACATCGACCCAAAATAAAAAGAAACTATGAATGGAAAATCCGGGAATATTCATTAGTAAAATACCAAGCACCGCTACGCCGCGGATCACATCCATAGACGGATTACGATTTTTGAGAGAGATAGCGGCTAAAGACATTTGTTTTGCGGATATATAACGCAGCAAAATACGTTTTATTTTGTTGGACCTAAAATTTGAAAATTATTTTTAGATCCGTTGAAAAGGATTGCTTCTTCCAGCTATTCATTCAAATTTGGGACTTTTAAGGACGATGGTATTATCTTAAATTTTTCTTCACCAAATAAGTGAATCTTAAATAAACACTAACCGCCACCAGTGTTAAACTGGTTGCAAGGGCAATCCACACCCCAACTACCTCCCACTCCATTTTAAAAGCTAAAAAATACGCCAGCGGTAAAGCAATTAACCAATAACCTACAAGGGTAATAATTGTTGGTATGTTCGAATCTTCCAATCCGCGTAAAATGCCGATCACAGTTACCTGCACCCCATCAAACAACTGAAACATGGCGGCAACGATCAATAACTTAGAAGATAATTCAATGATCTCTAAATTATTTGAGAAACCTAAAGGCAAAACGTTTCGGAAGAGTAAGAACATAATACCAAAAAAACTCATTACCAGCAAAACCAATTTTATGGAAGATAAACCGGCTTCTTTAATATTTTGCCAATCGTTTTGCGATTTATATATACCCACACGAATAGTTACCGCGCTGCTTATACCGCTTGCGAACATGTACGTAAAAGCCGCCAAACCCATTGAAATGCCGTGCGAATCAATTTGTTCTTTGCCGAAACTGCCCGCCATTAAACCGCAAATAACAAAAGCGGCTACTTCAAATGTAAACTGAAAACCATAATTAATTCCGGGTTTTGCAAGCGCAATTAATTCTTTCCATTTAATTTTTACCTGTTTAAATACCAAAGCAATTTCGTTTGTAGCGGGCGATTTAAAAATTAAAACCAAAAACATAATTCCCATAAAGATCCTTGCGGTAAAAGTAGCCCAGGCAGCACCCATGTAGCCCATTTCAGGAAAACCAAACTTGCCGTAAATTAAAAAATAATTTAAAACACAATTTATTAAATTTCCTAAAATACTTATTACAAGTGCAACACGTGTATTGCTTAAGCCTTCGCAATATTGTTTGCAGGTAAAAAAAACAGAGACCGGAAGGATAGAAAAGATCAGCACATTATAAAACGGAATAGCCAGATCTACTACCTCAGCGGGCTGCTGCATATTGTATAAAACTCCTGATGAAAGGAAAAGAACTACAAAACAAAAAACCGAAATAATAAAATTTAGAAATAATGAGTTCTTGAATAAAGTAGCTTTTCGTTCTAAGTCATTTTTATCATGCGCCGCGGTAACCGCCGGTGTTAAAGCATAACTTACACCAATACCGAATACCAATAATAAAATATACAAATTGTTTGATAGTATACCTGCGGCCTGATGCGTTGGGCCAATCTTTCCCAAAAAAATATTATCTACCATGCCGGTTACAATATGTCCTACTTGCGTAATAACAATTGGCCATGCAAGATGAATAGTTTCTTTGGTATGGGTATTTTTAAAAAAGGACTTCACTTTAAGCGAGCGCAAAGATAGCTGTTCTTTGGCATTAAACATCATCTGGGTAAAAGGGCTCTGTTGAAGAAAAAGTCTTCGAAAGAAATGTGGAACGAATCGATTTAGTAAACGGATTCAACCATCACCCCTTTGGGGTGGGCTGAGCGATAGCGAAGAGCCGGGTTGTGTGTAAGAGGAGAGGGGCAACCTACTTATGATATGCCACGGCAATTACTGCCTTACCATTGGTAATGTCAAGGGTGCCACTGCTGCTTTTAACGGTACAACTAAAGTTAATGGTTACTTTTTTTGTTTTTTGGCCTTGCTCATTGTCTTTATAATCTTCAACCGAAACAATTTCAAAATTAGAGGTGCCGGTTTGACTGAAGGCATCTGATGAGGATACATTTCCATTAGGATCTGTAACCAAAACAGTGATGGCAGATAAAGAGTATGTGTTTGGAATCGGAGAAAAATAATTCGAGAAATTTGCATGCGCTTTTGTTGGGTTAGTAAGAAAAGCGGGAACCTGGTAATAAGATTCGCACACATTAGTACCATTTGTTAAGGTTAGTTTGGTTGTATAATAACCATCCCCGGTAACATCATAATTGTGATAGGTATAAGATAAATTTGTTGTATTAGTATTTGCATCTCCAAAATTCCAATCGTAATTATTTACCGGTATGGTAGAGTTAACTGAATACGAATAATTCAATGACGTTAAAGGATCTATTTTAGTAACGTTAACATTTGCCTGCAACGGATTTCCAATTTTAAAAACATTAGTATGCGTTGGGGTTCCGAGGCTATTGGAAATTTTACAACTTACAGAATAAGTTTGGTTATTTTTAAAGATATGATAGGCAGTAGGACTGGTAGCAGATGTAGTTGCTGTTTGGATAGCTACTCCATTATTAAATGTCCAGGTAAACGGAGCATAAACAGAATTCACCAAAGGATTAAACGCTCCATAATAGGTCAAAGGCGGAAGGCTACCATCGTTAAAATCATATTTACCTATGTATAAACCGCTGTCAGGTATCGCTGGCGCATCTTTTAATGAAACCTTAAAATCATTAATGATAAATGATAAGCCATAACCGCAAGTAATGCCCGCACAAGAACTTTGTTTTAAATCGGCCTTGTATTGATACACACCTGTAGTTGGCTGCGCGTAGGATGAGTACATATAAAAATTATCAACGCCCGCCTTTACAGAAACAGGAACTGAATTTACATTGCAATTCACATAAAACACAGGCTCTGTTACCGGAGCAGTATCGAGAGGTAAAGCATTTTTTTTGCAGGAGTTTATCGCTAATAAACCCGACAATAAAATAATATTTAAGAACAGTTTCTTCATATGTTATTTTGTAAATAAAGTGTATTGCAGACTTAACCTAAGTCCCATATTTTTTTCGATCGTTCCGCTTTTTGTCGTGTTTTTATAAACATCACTCAAACCGTAAATAAATTCTCCGTTCACACTCATGCGTTTTGTTATTGCCTGATTATAGAAAGCGCTCAACATAATATTTGTTTTGTTTACACCATCGTAATGGCCGGTGGTTTTTGTTATTACATCATTACTCTTCACGTTATCTCTTATTGAGTAAGATTCAACGGTTCCTTTTCCGTTAAATAAGAATCCGGTGTTTATGCCTAAACCGATCCTTGATTTTTTGGCGATGGGATAACTCACTCTAACAGGAACTGAAAAATAATACAATGAATTTTGTGTAATGTTTGTATAACTTCCGCTCACACCAAAATCATAATCTAAATTTGTTTTGGTATAAAAGGATTGTTTAATATTGCCTACATTATAAAATTGCGCGCCAATGCTGATCTGTGTTTTCCGAGCAATGCGAATTCCATAATTAATTCCTCCGAAAGCGTTAAAACCTTTGGCATCTTTGCCGTTTGCAGTTTCCCATCCAAATAAGTACGATGCTCCGGCTTCTGCATTTAGAAAATGACTTGTACGGTTACGGCCTTTGTAATAATCATCGTAACGGTCGGTTCCCCTGATAAAATCATATACAGATGTTTTAAGAACCGCGTCTTTTTGCCAGATCTGTAAAATAGAAGTTTGTCTGGTTAAATAATTATCGCCTGCCTCAGCGTTATTCATATTGGCAGCTGATCCGAGTACAATGTTTGGATCCGTTTCCTGTTCCTTGTTTTTTTGGTTGTCAGCTTCATTTTTCGCAACATCAGTATTTTTTTGTTTTTTTCCGTTCGATTTTTTTGTGATCGCGCTCGATCCATTTGGATCAACTGAAGCAACAACATTTGTTTGTTTTTGAGTTCTAACCTTACGGCTATTTTTTCCGGAAGTTACATTGTTTTCTTTTGTATTTGCTTTTACTTCGTTTACATTATTTCCGGCTACATTGCTTACTTTTTCTGAAGGTGTATTTGCTTTTACCTCGTTAGCTTTATTTTCAGAATTATTCTCTGCAATAGTTTTCGCGTTCACTTCAGAATTAACTTCAGTTTTCGGAGCAGTTGTTTCAGTGTTCAATTTTTCAGTAATAATGGCGTTGTTCGCATTGCCTTTATCATTGGCGTTTACAACGGTTTTGTTTTCAGACAAATTAGTTTTATCGTCGTTAAAATCAACCAGGCTAAATATGGTTATACCTGCAATGATCAAAAATAATGAACCCAACAGTAAAAAATATTTACTGTTCTTGTTCATGCCCGAAGTTCCTCTTTCGGCATCGATCATGCGGCTGGCTTTTGACCAATTAGCAGCATCAAAGGGAAATTCTGTTTCACCTTCACTTACTTTGCGCCTGATTATTTTGTCAAACATTTCGTTAAAACTCATTTGTTTAGGGTTGATGGAGTTAATATATTTTTTTCTAAGATCTGTTCTTTTAATTTCTGTCTCGCTGCATTTAAATGCCATTTGGATGTGCCTTCACTTATGCCAAGCATATCGCCAATTTCTTTGTGCGAATATCCATCGATAACAAATAAATTAAAAACCTGCTTTGCTGCTTCAGGTAATTTATTTATGAGTTCGTAAATTTGCTGGCAATCAATCTTACTGATGGCTTCGTTTGATT
>JANYBY010000197.1 GCA_025360565.1 Bacteroidota bacterium | reverse complement strand
ATTCGGGCACACGATGGTGGAACTGGCCGAAAAAAATTTAAAAATAATGGGCATCACACCGGCTATGCCATCGGGTTGTTCGCTAAATATTATGATGAAAGTAATGCCCGACAGAGCATTGGATGTTGGCATTGCCGAACAACATGCGGTTACTTTTAGCGCGGGGCTTGCGTCGCAGGGCATGGTGCCTTTTTGCAATATTTATTCTTCGTTTATGCAGCGTGGCTACGATCAGGTTGTGCACGATGTGGCTTTACAAAATTTAAAAGTTATTTTTTGTCTGGATCGCGGTGGTCTTGCCGGTGCCGACGGGCCAACACACCACGGCGCATTTGATATTGCGTATTTCCGCTGCATTCCCAATATGATTGTGAGCGCGCCGATGAACGAACAAGAGCTGCGCAATTTAATGTACACCGCACAATTAGACGAAATAAAAGGACCATTCAGCATTCGTTACCCAAGAGGAAACGGTGTGATGGTGGATTGGAAAACACCTTTTCAAAAAATTGAAATTGGTAAAGGAAGAAAAATAAAAGACGGAAAAGAAGTGGCGATACTATCTATTGGCCACCCCGGAAACCTTGTTACAAAGGCAATTGAACAGTTACAAGAAAAAGGAATAGACGCGGCGCATTACGATATGCGATTTGCAAAACCAATAGATGAAGCCTTGTTACATGAAGTATTTGCAAAATACGACAAAGTAATTACGGTTGAAGATGGTTGTATAATGGGCGGCATGGGAAGCGCCGTTTTAGAATTTATGGCGGATAATAATTATTCGGCTAAATTGGTAAGGCTTGGTATTCCCGATAAATTTATTGAACATGGCGAGCAAGCGGAGTTGTATGAAGAATGCGGATTTTCTCCCGAAAAAATTGCGGAAGCAACAGTTGAGATCTTAAAAAACAGATCGGCAGATAAAAAAATTAAACGCGCATAAAAAAAATAGAAATGGAAAAGTTTAAAGTTACCGTTAAATTAAACTGTACTGCAAAGGACGCATTTAAAGGTTGGTTGGATAATAAAATACATTCGGATTATACCGGTGGGGCAAGCGCTAAAATTAACGCAAAAGAAGGTGGAACTTTTTCGGCCTATGATGAATATATTACGGGAACAAATGTGGAAATATTTCCGTACAAAAAAATTGTTCAAAAATGGCGCACTTCTGAATTTGACGCTTCGGATGCGGATTCACTTTTAGAAATTCAGTTCACACAAAAAGAAGATTATACCTTGGTTTCGTTGAACCACACAAATATTCCGGAAGGTCAGGGCGAACGGTATAAAAAAGGATGGAAAGAACATTATTTTACGTTCATGAAAAAATATTACGAGAATTGAAACTACGAAATACTGCTACGAATTACGAATAGGTACGAATATACAAATCTGTTTTTGTAAGCATTACGCAGAAAAAAAGAATAAAATATAAGAACACTAATAATTACTAATATTTAAGGAAATACAAGTGTACGCTGTTAGGCATATTGATTCGTAAATTCGTATAAGATTCGTAATTCGTAGAAATAAATTAAGATGGCAAAAGAAACAGTTCTAAGATGCTCGTTGTGTAACCGCGACAAGAAAGAAGCAAAAATATTAATTGCAGGCATTAACGGCCATGTATGCGATAATTGCATTACCCAGGCGTATAATTTAATTAAGGAAGAAACTACAGGCGATCAAAAACAACAGATCCAGCATTCGCTTACGTTATTAAAACCAAATGCCATTAAGGCAAAACTGGATGAGTATGTGATAGGGCAGGACGATGCGAAAAAAGTATTGAGCGTTGCCGTGTACAATCATTTTAAACGTATTTCGCATGTGGTGAAAGATGATAAGGATGAAATTGAAATTGATAAAAGCAACGTTATTTTAGTTGGCGAAACAGGAACAGGCAAAACTTTATTAGCAAGAACCATTGCGCGAATGCTAAATGTACCTTTTTGTATTGCCGATGCAACCGTGCTTACCGAAGCCGGTTATGTGGGCGAAGATGTGGAAAGTATTTTAACGCGTTTATTGCAGGCCGCCGATTACGATGTAACGGCTGCCGAAAAAGGAATTGTTTTTATTGATGAGCTGGATAAGATCGCGCGCAAAAGCGACAACCCTTCTATAACCCGTGATGTGAGCGGGGAAGGCGTTCAACAAGCCATGCTTAAATTATTGGAAGGCACAGTAGTAAATGTTCCGCCGCAAGGAGGAAGAAAACATCCCGACGCAAAAATGATCCAGGTGAACACAAAAAATATTTTATTTATTTGCGGCGGTGCATTTGATGGAATTGAGAAAAAGATCGCGAGCAGATTAAATACACAAGCGGTTGGTTATTCGGCCAGTGTGACTAATGAAAAAATTGATAGGGCAAATTTATTACAATATATTTCACCGCAAGATTTGAAAGCGTTTGGATTGATTCCGGAATTGATAGGGCGTTTGCCTGTTTTGACGTATTTAAAACCGTTAGATAAATCTGCTCTTCGCAGAATTTTAACTGAGCCTAAGAACGCGCTCATAAAACAATACGTGCATTTGTTCAAAATGGAAGGCACTAAATTGGAATTTGAAGAAGAGGTGCTTGATCTGGTTGTAAATAAAGCGATTGAATTTAAGCTCGGGGCCCGCGGCCTGCGTGGCATTTGCGAGGCTATTATGACAGACATCATGTATAGTTTGCCGAGCGACGAAAAACAACCCAAATTATTTACTGTTTCGTTAGAATACGCGTTAGATAAATTGAAGAGTGCAAAGCTCAATCACTTATCGGTTGCCTGATAAGAAAAATAATCGCGCAATTCCTTAAAAATAATTGATGTATCATTTAAAATCCATTAAATTTATGTTTTCATTAAAACATATAACATGGATTTTTCTAAATACAATTTCACGGTAACAGACCGCTTTATTAAGTATGCAAAAATAGATACGCAAAGCGATCCTAATTCCGCAACTTGTCCGAGTACCGAAAAGCAAAAAGATCT
>JANYBY010000191.1 GCA_025360565.1 Bacteroidota bacterium | reverse complement strand
GTTTGATCAAATTGTCGACAATAGCCGCGGCTTTATCAATCAATGGGTCTCGTAATCTAATCGTTATGGCGTTGGAGTTTTTATTGACAGGATTAATGTTAATTGAACCTAAATAATTGTTAACCATCATATCTATAGGAGAGATAATCACCCTGAAGTTTTTTTTGAAATAGGTTTCTTTTAAAAAGTCAGTTGTTGTGAAAATTATTTTTCCAAAAGATACCTTTACAGCATCACCAAAATTGAATTCCCCTATAATTTCCTCTTCAGCGGTTTTTAAAATATATTTTTGTTTTGACAGAGGAACTAAGATCCAATTACCTAATGGTTTTGATTCTATCGAATCTGAAAGGATATAATTGACTTGGATGGGCTTATCAAAAAATCGTTCGTGTTCAATGGGTCGGCCATAAGAATAATAGGAAATGTTTAAATGAAGTTCGTTGACTACCCGTGTCATGAGAGAACGGGACTTTAAGATCTCAATTTCATTGTCAATATTTTTATTGTTTTTTAAGATCCCAAGATCCTCAAAAGCGGATAATTCATCAGAAATTGAACCCCCTTTTTTATCATCCTTTATGAGGATTGTGGCGTTCACTTCATAAACAGGCGTTTGATATCTTAAATATACAAACCCTAAAACTAAACTAATGATAACACTTAAAGCGAACCATTTCCAGTTAAAGAGGTATTTTATTAAAATATCTTTTAATGTATTTTCCTGAGTTTCCTCAACCGAAAAATTATATTGTTCTAATTCCATATTTATTTACGGGCCAGTAATACAACTATCGTAGTTACTAAAGAAATAATAGAAATAACTATTCCTATATTGGAAGCATTGATTACAGACGAATTAATTTTGGCCCGATTGGGCTCAACGTAAACCACATCGTTTTGATTTAAGTAATAAACAGGAGATGAAAATAATTGTTTGGAAGTTAAGTCTATTCTTGTTTCTGTTTTTTTGCCGTCAACATCTCGAATCACCAATATGTTTTTTCTTTTGCCGGTTATTAACAGATCTCCTGCAATTCCAAGGGCTTCAGGTAAAGTGACCCTTTCATTTGGAATAGTAAAAGTTCCGGGATTCCTCACTTCTCCTAAAACAGTAACCTTAAAATTAAGGATTCGGACCTGAATATTTGGATTGTTTAAATAAGGTTTCAGTTGTTCTTTCATTAAATCAATAGCAGCAGAGCGCGTTAAACCCGCTAGTTTAATTTTGCCGACCACCGGAAAATCAATATTCCCTTCACTGTCTATCAAATAACCTGGAGGCGAAGGAGTACCTTGCGCATAACCACCCTGATTAGAATTAATTTGGATAATTGGTAGATTAAAGGGTTTTATTGCATCCATGTCAATGCCGGTAACGGTAATAGATAAAAGATCATCAGTTTTTAAAATAGGCGTGTAATTTTTATTCAGATCAGTATTGCCCATACTGTCCTGAAAATAGATCATTTTTTTTGGTGAAGTGCAAGAGCCTAATATAAGATATGCACTTATTATAAGAAGTAAACCTGATTTACTTCTTAATGAAACTGATGAGGGGATTGGCATAATTTATGAATGTAAAAATAAGTATTATTATTGTAAACGCCTTAATCTTTGTATGTTAAGCGCTGCGTTTTCGCTTGAAAATGATATTAAATACGGCTTTAAAGAAGTATTTTGTATCTGTAGAAAATGGATGTTTGGATTTGGCGAGCAAGTATTCCCTTTCCGATTGCAATACACTCTCCACATTGCTTTTTCGGTTTAAAGCAACGTAAGGCGGTATGCAACCGGGTTTTTGTTTTAAACGCAATTCTTGCAGATCTTTTGGTATATCCTGAAAATACCTTTCACTAATAGGTCTTAAGCCAACTAATTTTAATTCTCCTTTTAAAACATTTAATAATTGAGGTAATTCATCTAACCAATAACGCCGTAAAAATTTTCCCCAAGGCGTTAGCCTGAAATCATTGGCGGGCTTTCCTGTATCCGAATAACCATTTATTTTTAAAATATAATCCTGTAAATATTCTGCATAGGGGTGCATGGTTCTGAATTTATAAACCCCTATTATTTTTCCATCTTTACCCATACGGGGCATTGTATACACAGGCCCATAACTGGCATGCATATTAAAGGCGGGTTCTTTTATTTTTTTACAAATAATATACATCAAGCCATTGTAACTTTGATACGCT
>JANYBY010000136.1 GCA_025360565.1 Bacteroidota bacterium | reverse complement strand
TTGCTTGCGAAAAAAATCAAAACCAAAAAATTATATTTTCTCCATTTCATAGGGTAAAGTTAATTAAATTTTGTCACTATCTGGTTTGCCATTTGGCTTCAAATAAGGTAATTTTGGTTGATCAAATACTACTTTATCACTTACTTCAAAACGTATTCTGTCTCTGCAAAAGTGAAATTCATACTTTTAATATTTGAAAGAAATACCATAAAGTTCCTTTTTTTACTTATTTCTTTTTCGATTCTATCCAAATTACAAGGGCAGGTTAAAACCGACACTTCCAAGAGGGTCCATTTCTTATTTATTCCAATAATATTTACAACTCCGGAAACTGGTGTTTCCTTTGGTATTACCAATTCTATCTTTTTTAAAACAACTACACCAAAAGATACTACGGTTAGAATGTCCTCCATTCAAACCCTGGGGTTTTTTACAACCAAAAAACAAAACGTTCAGGCGATCGACGCCTCTATTTATTTTCCGAAAGAAAAATACATATTGTTAATGCAATTATCTCATAGCTATTTTCCGGATAAATTCTGGGGCATTGGCCCCGGCACACCCGATTCAAATCTGGAGCGTTACCAATTTGAACAGGTTTTTATTAACCCTCACTTTAAAAAAAGATTTTCGAAGCACGTATTTGCAGGAAGCATGTATGAGTTTCAAAGGGCTTTTAATATTAATTACACTCCCGGTGGAGAATTTGACTCCGCCAAATTTCATGGTAAATCGCCCCATAAAGTTTCGGGCGGCGTTGGTTTTATAGCCTTATTCGGTATTTGTATTCAAAACGGGGTTATTCTTATTTCCGAATTTCATGCCAATTTAAAACTTAAAATGAATTTGGAAACTTCTATTCTGGCAGCTGTAAGAGTAAGGACAAGGCCGGTTGTTATGACAGCATTAATGGCTGCCATAGGCCTAATGCCCGCCGCATTATCTACCGGAATTGGTTCCGAATCGCAAAAGCCATTGGCAGTAGTCATCATTGGCGGACTTGTTACCGCCACTATTTTTACGCTTATCATATTTCCAATATTTTATTACTGGGCCCAGCGAAAAAAACATCTCCCTCTTTAAAGTGATCGGTTCATTTTACCTAAATAAATTTTATCTCACTATTTAAAAATTGTGTTTATATTTGTTTCTGAACTTTGAAAAATACAAGATATATTTTTATTTTCATTTCCATCTTCGCGATGGCGCTTACCGTGTTCCAGTACATCCCTGTGCTGGAAGAAGAGTCGGGCCCTGATACGGAACTGTGTAAAAAATCGGATGACAATTCAGGAGACGACGATACCTGCGATGACGATTCAACCGAAAGCAAAGACGATCAGATAAACCAAACCCTTACTTTTAGCTACTATAAAGAGTTAGCTTCATGTAAAGCCTTTTATGTTAAAAAAGAACTTTACAGTTTTACCGACGCCAGCATTACCACCCCGCCTCCAAGGTTTTAAATTTTTTGCATTACAATTAATACGTTAATCAACGTGTTTTATTTATTGTTTAAAATTTAAATTCATGAAACCAAAATTTTTATTTTCTGATGCCAAAGCCGGACTTGTTGTCTTCCTGATTGCTTTGCCATTGTGTTTAGGCATTGCTTTGGCTCAAAATGCACCGCTTTTTTCCGGCATTATTTCGGGCATTGTTGGCGGCATTGTTGTTTCTGCTATAAGCGGCTCAAAACTCTCAGTAAGCGGTCCCGCGGCGGGCCTTACCAGCATCGTACTCACCTCGGTGAGCCAACTTGGTTCGTTTGAAGCGTTTTTACTTGCGGTAGCCATTGCGGGCTTATTTCAAATTATTTTAGGAGTAATAAAAGCGGGAACGATCGGATATTATTTTCCTAATTCTGTTATTAAAGGCATGTTATCTGCCATTGGAATTATTTTGATCGTAAAACAAATACCGCATTTAGTGGGTTACGACAAAGACCCCGAAGGTGACGAAACATTTTTTCAGGGCGACGGAGAAAATAGTTTCTCGGAATTTAACCACATGATGGATTATGTAAGTATGGGTTCTATCATCATTGCAGTTGTTTCAATTGCCATTCTTTTATTTTGGAAAACAAAATTCGTAAAACAAAATAAATTTATGTCACAAATGCCTTCTGCCTTGGTAGTGGTGATCGTTGCCATTCTTATTGATCTAATATTTAACAGGGCAATCCCTCAATTTGAAGTAAAAGAAGAACACCTTGTAAAATTACCGGAGTTTGGAAGCCTTCATCATTTTTTTACATCGCTAACACATCCCGATTTCAGCGCGTGGAACAATCCGAAAGTTTACGAAGTGGCCGCCATCATTGCCGCTGTGGCCAGTTTAGAGTCCCTGCTCTCTATTGAAGCCATTGATAAATTAGATCCCGATAATAACATAACGCCAACCAACCGCGAGTTAATTGCGCAGGGTACCGGTAATTTAATTAGTGGCTTAATCGGTGGTTTGCCCATCACTTCTGTTATCGTTAGAAGCTCTGCAAATGTAAGTGCGGGAGGCAAAACTCAATTATCTTCCATTATACATGGCGTACTTTTTTTGATCGCCATATTTTTATTACCCGGTCTTTTGCAATTAATTCCGCTTTCGGCATTAGCCGCAATTTTAATTTTAACGGGGTACAATCTTGCAAAACCTTCTTTGTATAAGAACATGTATAAACAAGGGCTCGATCAATTCCTTCCTTTTATATTAACCATTCTGGTGATGTTGTTTACCGATCTGTTAAGAGGGGTTTCTATTGGCATTGTTATTGCCATTATTTTTATTCTCAAACAAAATTACAAATCACCGTTTAGGGTTATTAAAGATACTATTGACGGAAAACTGCATTACTTTATAAAACTTTCACAAAACATCACGTTCATCAATAAAGGAAAATTCATTGAACTTTTTAAAAGTATTCAGCCTAATTCTGTTGTGTTTATTGACGGTGGAAGAGCTGCCTTTATTGACAAAGATATTTTGGAAATGATCAGTGCCTTTAAACAATCCTCATTACTACACAACATAGAAGTAAATCTGGAAGACATTCAAGAAGTAGAAATATTAACCAATCATTAATAAATAACAAATGTAAATTATGGAAGACAAGGAAATGATGGAAAAAAGTTACAAAAGACTAATTGACGGAAATAAAAAATTTTCTTTATCAAAAAGATTCGACGATCCGGAATATTTTAAGAAATTATCGCTCGGTCAAAAGCCCGATTACTTGTGGATCGGCTGTAGCGACAGCAGGGTGCCCTCAAACGCAGTTACAAATACCGAGAGCGGAGAATTATTTGTACACCGGAATATTGCCAATCTTGTAAGCAATACCGATCTTAATGTATTAAGTGTTTTAGAATACGCGGTAAATGTTTTAAAAGTAAAACACATTATTGTATGCGGGCATTACGGTTGCGGTGGCATAAGGGCATCTATGAATAATAATATGAATGGCCTGGTTGATCAATGGCTTTGTAACATTAAGGATGTTTATAATAAATACGATGTCGAGCTTGAAGCAATTGCAGACCTTGATAAAAGAGCAGATAGGTTAACTGAATTAAGTGTAGTAGAACAGGTAAGAAATCTAGCAAAAACAATAATTGTTCAAAAAGCCTGGCGCGAACGTCCCCTCCACTTGCATGGCTGGGTTTATGGCATAAATAGCGGTTTAATTACCGATCTATGCGTGATCCACGACGAAAAGGAGGACATCCCAAATATTTACCGGTTTAATTTATAAAGGTAATCTTTAGATGCTGTTTAAATTTTAATTAGATTTGAAGTACAAAAAATCTAAAATGAAAACAGTTTTAATTACAGGAAGCACCAGCGGCATTGGTTTAGGCATTGCGCACGAATTCGCCAAAACAAAACAATACAATATTATTTTTAACGGGCTTGAAACTAACGGTCAGGAGATTGCCGACGAGATAGGAAAAGAATTTGGCGTTGGTATTATGTACAGTAACGCTAACATGTTAAAGCCTGAAGAACTTAGAAAAATGGTAGATGATGGCATTGCCAAATTCGGAAAAATTGATGTTTTAATAAATAACGCTGGTATTCAACATGTATCGCCAATAGAAGATTTTCCGGATGATAAATGGAACGCCATTATCGGGATCAATTTAACCTCGGCATTTTACCTGAGCAAAGCGGTTTGGAAAGGGATGAAAGAACGTAAATTCGGGCGCATTATTAATATCGCATCAGCGCATGGTTTGGTTGCCAGCGAATTTAAAAGCGCTTATGTTGCCAGCAAACACGGTATTGTTGGTTTTACAAAAACGCTGGGTTTAGAAGGCGCACCATTTAATATTACCTGCAATGCCATTTGCCCCGGCTACGTAAAAACGCCTTTGGTTGAAAAACAAATTGCCGACCAGGCTAAAGCGCATAACATGAGCCCTGATGAAGTGGTAAATAAAGTAATGCTTTTAAAACAAGCGGTAAAAGAGTTTGTACCCGTTGAAGTATTGGGGCAATTGGCCCTCCTCCTCGCTTCCGAGGGTTCATCAACTATTACAGGGACAGCTATTCCTGTTGATGGCGGATGGAATGCGCAGTGATCTTTATAAATTTTAAGATCTTATTCTAAAATTGTCATTCTGATTTACGAAATTGGACCTACAAAACATTTTAGCCTTGTCCAATTTCGTAGTTTATAAATCAAGTGCCGGCAGCGGTAAAACCTTTACACTTGTAAAAGAATATTTGCGCCTTGCGTTATGTGACGAAAAAAAACTGAACTACAATTACAAACGCATTCTTGCTGTAACCTTTACCAATAAAGCGGCCGCCGAAATGAAAAGCCGAATTATTGAAGCGCTGGAAAAAATTGGCGGTCAGGGAGAAATGCCCCAAGTGGGTAAATTGCTTTCGGAAGAGTTAAAGATCAATGCAAATGAATTAAAAAGCAGATGCGAAAAATTACTCAGTAATATTTTGCACAATTACTCCGATTTTTCTATCGGTACCATTGATAGCTTTACCCACAAGATCGTTAAAACATTTGCTTATGATCTGAATTTGCCGGTAAATTTTAATTTAGAAACTGATGTGGAAGGTTTTTACGGTAAAGTTGTGGCCGAACTTTTAAGTAAAATTGGCGAAGACGAATACATCACAAAATTGCTAAAAGATTATTCGATCAACAAAGTAGAGGACAATTCTTCGTGGGATCCCGAAAAAAGTATTTTAGAGTTTGTAAAACTTCTGCAAAAAGAAAATGCAGGAGAATATGTACAGCAACTTGATAAATTTAATGCTCAGGAATTGGAAGAATTCAGAAAAGATTTTTTTCAATTCATTAGATCATATAACGAGTTCATAAGAACAGAAGGAAAAGAAGCCATTGATTTTATCCGGAAAAATAATTTAACCGAAAGTGATTTTCATTACGGAAAAAACGGAGCTATTAACTTTTTTAATAAGTGTTCAAAAAACGAAGTAAGCCTTGAGGACGCTGATGGCAGTAGGGTAACGGAAGCCATAAGTAAAAATAAATGGCTAAAAGATAATTCCGTCCCCAATTCAAGCACAATCAACCAAACCTTAACCGGCTTTGCAATTCCGCTAATAGAATACATTCATCAGCATTACAAACATTACGCCCTTTGCCAATTACTGAATAAACAAATTTACCAGTTAATGCTTATTAAAAAAATTGAAGAAATAAGTCGGGCTAAAAAAGATGAAGAGCAGATCGTATTCATCAGCGAGTTTAACCAGAAGATCTTTGAGCTGATAAATAACGAACCAACACCTTTTATTTACGAACGATTAGGAGAAAGATACCATCATTATTTATTGGATGAATTTCAGGATACAAGCGGATTACAATGGCAAAATATTTTACCCTTGCTGGATAATTCATTGGCCGGCGGCTGGTTTAACTTAATTGTAGGCGATGGTAAACAAAGTATTTACCGTTGGAGAAATGCCAATGTAAAACAATTTGCAAATCTGCCCAACGTTGAAAATATTACAGGAAGTTTTATAGTACAAGAGCGGATAGATACTTTAACCCGCAATTTTAAAGAAAAAAATCTCGGTACAAATTACCGCAGCGTTAAAACAGTGGTTGATTTTAATAACACCCTATTTGATTCGCTCAGCAAAAAATTATTGAACGACGATAATTCTTCCATTTACAAAGATCATTTTCAAAAAACAGAAAACGATCACATTGGCTACATAAGCGTAAACACAGGCAAATTAGATAAAGAGGCGCTCGACACTTTTAATTTTGAACAAATAAAAGAACATACTTTTTCCGCTTTAGAGTCCGGTTTTAGTTTTAAGGACATTTGCATTATTTGTCGCACAAATAACCAGGGCAACCTTATTGCGAATTATCTGGTTGAGCAAAATATTCCGGTGGTATCATCCGATTCGTTATTATTAAAAAATAATGAAGAGGTAAACACCCTCATTTGTTTTTTAAATTATTTAAACAACGATCAGGATGAAGTAAGCGCGGGCGCGGTTTTAAATTATTTATTACAGTCGAAACAAATTACAAATGCACAATTTAACGATTCGCTCCAAAAACTTTCGGGTAAAGAAACACTTTACAAAATTTTAAATTCCCTTGGAATAAGTGTTGATGCCGGTGATTTTTTATTAAAGAATTTGCTCGATAATTGCATCCACATTATTTCGCTGTTGGGGTTAAATAAAACAAATCATTTATATATCCGCTTTTTTTTAGACGAGGTGAACGAATTTTTAGTTACCAAAAACTCCAATTTAACTCAATTCACTAATTGGTGGGAAAGCAGGATGAAAAAAGCTTCGGTTATTATTCAGGAAAACAGTAATGCCGTAAAAATAATGACCATTCACGCCTGCAAAGGATTGGAATTTCCGGTGGTGATCGTTCCTTTTTGCAATTGGCAAATTTACAGAATGAACGATTCCTGGGTAAACATAAACGATCCTTCAATGAAATTACCTGTGGCAGTGGTTTCGTTAACCGAAAAAGTAAAAGACGCGGGTCTTGAAAATGAACTTGAAAAAG
>JANYBY010000123.1 GCA_025360565.1 Bacteroidota bacterium | reverse complement strand
CGCCGGGCAAACCAAGGTTGTTAAATGGCTCTTGGAGGGAATAAATATTTTTAGTAAGAGCTTTCAGATCGCCATGTGGCGCTAAGTATAAAATTTTAGAAGGAGAATTTTCAATTCCTTTTTTTAAGATCAAACGTGAGTTCCCAAAAAAACCAATTCCCGGAGAATCAGGATCCATTAAAGGCTGGTTAAAAATGCATTTAAATTGTTGCGCAAGTAAGAAGGGAAACGAGTGAACTTGTCCGTCATAAAATAAAGCTCCGTCCTTGTATCCCGCTGTAAGAGAGTCTCCCAGGGCAACGTAACGGCTAAAATCAATATGTTTATAAAAGGGGGCCATTACTTTTTTGTCAAAACAAACTTTCAACAAGTTCAATATATTTATTCATCGCATCTTCCTTGCTCATGCCTAGTTTACTTTTCCAAACGTTGTATTTTGCAGCAGCAATAAAATCAAACATTTTGGGAGGTTCAACATTCAGATTGCCAATAGTTGCCTGTTTATTTAAGCCATACAAATTAAGCATTACCTCGTTAGAAGGTTTTTCTTTGAGAGTAAGTACTTTTTGTTTGGCTGCTTCAAATTTTTCTTCTGTTGTCATAGGATCAAATTTTATAGAATGCAGATAACACTGATTGTTTATGATTTGATAAGATTTTTATGTTGATTCTATTAAGGTTGAAGATATAAACATATATTATCATTTTACATCATAACAATCCGCGTCATCTGCGTTCCAGTCTAAAAACAATATTTATTTTCCGCTATTAATTTTTCGGCAATGGTTTGGCGCGCGGCTTTGGCATTGAACGCTTCTTGTTTCGTGTAACGTTTTAACCCCATTAACATCATGCGCAATTCATCTCCTTCGCCATAACTGTTCAGGGCTTCTTTGCCGTTGATCCAGATCATATCGCAAGCATCATTCATGTATACGCGCATCATGGCCAATTGCTCTTTGCACGCCGTTTCGCCTTTCATTTTAACCATTTTTTCAACGCGCAGTAAAACCGATTCGGCCACATACGTTTCAATGATCATGTCGGCCACGTTCATTAAAATTTCCTGTTCTTTGCTTAAGGTGGCCATTAATTTTTGAATAGCGCCGCCTGCTACCAAAAGAATTGCCTTTTTATAATTACCGATTAATTTTTTTTCGTAAGCGAATAAAGTTTCATCAGGCTCACTCATTTCGGGTAAGCCTACTAACTCGGCCGCTACTTTTTGTGCCGGACCCATAAGATCCAATTCGCCTTTCATCGCGCGTTTTAAGATCATGTCTACTATCAACAAACGGTTAATTTCATTTGTACCTTCAAAGATCCTGTTAATACGGGCATCACGGTAGATCCTGTCCATTGGTGCTTCGGCGCTATAGCCCATGCCTCCGTAAATTTGTACACCTTCATCGGCAACGTAATCTAACGTTTCGGAACCGTGAACTTTTAAAATGGCTGCCTCAACGGCAAATTGTTCAACGCCTTTTAATTTCGCTTTTGCTTCTTCCATTCCGCCTTCAATTAACGCGTGAATAGCATCCTCAATATTTTGTGATGCTCTGTAAATAGCACTCTCACTGGCAAACACGCGAATGGCTTGCTCCGCTAATTTATAACGGATGGCGCCGTATTTAGAAATTGCGCGTCCGAATTGATTCCGCGCGTTAGCATATTCAACAGCTTTTGTAATGGTATTTTTGCTGCCACCAATTGCCGCGCCGGCTAATTTTACACGACCCAGATTTAAAATATTTACCGCGATCTTAAAACCGTTCTCTCTTTCGGATAATAAATTTTCAACAGGTACTTTACAATCATTAAAAAATACTTGGCGAGTTGAACTTCCTTTTATTCCCATTTTGTGTTCTTCGGGATTTAAGGAAATGCCGCCAAAGCCCTTTTCAACAATAAAGGCCGAAAGATTTTTATCGTCATCAATTTTTGCGAACACCGTAAAAATATCTGCAAAGCCGCCATTGGTGATCCACATTTTTTGTCCGTTCAAAATATAATGTTTTCCATCAGCCGAAAGTTTAGCATTTGTTTTTCCGCTATTCGCGTCCGATCCGCTGGCGGGTTCTGTTAAACAATAGCACGCTTTCCATTCACCGGTTGCTAATTTTGGAATGTATTTCTTTTTTTGCGCTTCATTACCGTAATATAATATTGGCAACGTTCCAATTCCGGTATGTGCCGAAAGCGCTACGGCTACTGAATGTCCTGCGCCTATCACTTCGGTTGTGAGCATGGATGTTGTAAAATCAAAACCCAAACCTCCCAGATTTTCGGGAATGGAAATACTTAAAATTCCAAGCGCACCGGCTTTTTCAAGTATGGAAGGCATTAAACCTTCTTCCTGATTATCGATGCGATCGAGAATGGGAGATACCTCCTGCGCAATAAAATCTTCACAGGTTTTTTTCATCATCAATTGTTCTTCCGTCCATTGTTCCGGAATAAAAATATCGTCTGCTAAAGTTTCTTTAATTAAAAACTCACCGCCTTTTGTTTTTGTTGCCATGCTATTTGTTTTTTATTCTTTTGTTTTATTTATCTGGTCTCGCATCTCGGGTCTCGACTCCGCTCGACCTGACAGTCCGCTCGATGTGATAGCTCGACCTTACATGCTGCTACTGCTTACTGCCGCTGTCTACTTTTTCTAACCTCGTCTTGCATCTCTTTGTCCTGTTTCTTGTTACCCTATGATTTTAGCAGCTCCAAAGCCCCGTCGCACAAGAGCTTTGAGCCATACGGGATGCATTCTTCATTAAAAATTACTTTTGAGTCGTGCAAAAAGTACGCAGGCTCTGTTGTGTCTTTCGCACCCAAAAAGTAAAACATCGACGGTACTTTTCGTGAATAAAACGCAAAATCTTCAGAGCCTAAGATGGCATCCACGGGAATAATATTTTCCTTTCCGAAAACGGTATTCAATGTTCCTGCCAAACTGTTATGCACATTTTTATCATTGAGTAAACTGGGGTAATTTAAATTGTATTCTATTTTTATTTTACAATCAAACGCAATTCTTGTGGCTTCAATAATTTTTTCAATTCGTTTAAGCACTTCAGTGAATGTGCTTAGATCTAACGCGCGAACAGTTCCTTCTAAAATAACTTTATCGGCAATTACGTTTGGGGCAATACCGCCATTTATTTTTGTAAACGAAACCACGGTTGGTTCGTGAGGTGGAATGTATTTTGAAACAATGGACGAAACAGCTTGGATGATGTGACTTGAAATTAAAATGGCATCAATCCCCAAATGCGGGGCTACCGCGGCGTGCGCCATTTTACCCGTAATTTCTATTTTAAAAAAGTTAGCGCAGGCCAGCGCTTGACCAAGTTTAAATGCTAATTTACCAACGGGCAATAAAGGATGAACATGTAAACCTAAAGCGGCTTTTACATCGTTTAATTCTCCGCTCTCCACAATTCTTTGTCCTCCGGATTTTTTTTCCGCGTCATCATACACATCTTCTTCCGAAGGCTGAAAAATAAATTTTACAGTTCCTTTAAAGGCAGTATCTTTTAATAAAGCTGCCGCTCCCAAAAGCATGGTGGTGTGCATATCGTGGCCACAAGCATGCATGAGAGGAATTTCATTGCCGCTTGTGCTTTTTGTTTTCTTTAGACTTTTAAAATCTAAATTATTTTCTTCTTTAATGGGCAAAGCGTCCATATCCGCTCTCAGTGCAATACATGGGCCTTCTCCTTTTTTTAAAACGGCAACAACGCCTGTTTTAGCGATATTTTTTTTGTAGGGAATATGAAGCGCTTCCAGTTCTTTGCAAACGAGTTCTGCAGTTTCAAATTCCTGATAACCAATTTCCGGATTGGCGTGGATCTTTCTCCTAATGCCGATTAATTTATTTTTCAGTTCCTTATCCATATTTGTTTTTTATCCAATCTCAATACTCTGTACCCAATACTATAATAACTCAAAAACCCCTGCTGCCCCATGTCCTGTACCAATACACATGGTAACCACTCCGTATTTTTTATTTCTTCTTCTTAATTCATTAAATAATTGTACGGATAATTTTGCACCGCTACAACCAAGCGGGTGGCCGAGCGCAATTGCACCGCCGTTCACATTTACTTTTTCGGGGTCTAATTCTAATTTACGCATAACGGTCAGCGACTGTGAGGCAAAGGCTTCATTTAATTCAAATAGGTCAATATCATTTATTTTTAAACCCGCTTGCGCCAAAGCTTTTGGTATGGCAGCAATTGGGCCAACGCCCATGATGCGCGGAGGTACCCCCGCTACTGCGTGCGAAACCAATCGGGCAATGGGTTTAAGATTTAATTCTTTCATCATTTTTTCGCTCATTACAATTACAAATGCGGCACCATCGCTGGTTTGTGAAGAATTACCAGCGGTTACACTTCCACCCTGAGCAAATACCGGTTTTAATTTTGCAAGCGCTTCAACCGAAGTGTCTCCCCTTGGGCCTTCGTCGGTATCAACAATATAATCGCGGGTTTTTCTTTTTTCTTTTTCATCCAAATAAGTTTCGGTTACTTTTATAGGAACAATTTCATTTTTAAATTTACCGGCTTGCATGGCAGCCAAAGCTTTTTGATGAGAGTTGTACGAAAAAATATCCTGGTCTTCGCGCGATACATTAAAATCTTTTGCAACCGCTTCGGCTGTTAAGCCCATGCCCCAATACCAATCGGCATGTTCTTGCGCTACTTTTGGATTTGGCACAATTCTCCATCCTCCCATTGGAATAAGGCTCATACTCTCTGAGCCACCGGCAATAATACAATCGGCGTAACCTGCAGTGATTTTTGCGCTGGCAATCGAAATAGTTTCTAAACCCGAACCGCAATAACGATTCACGGTCATGCCCGAAACTTTATCTGTATCTAAAGCGAGAAGAGAAACGAGCCGGCCCATGTTCAAGCCTTGTTCAGCTTCGGGCATGGCGTTACCAACCATTACATCGTCAATTCTGTCTTTATCCAATTGCGGAACAGATGCTACCAAATGCCGGATCACATCTGCTGCCAGATCATCGGGACGAGTAAAACGGAACAAGCCTCTGGGGGCCTTTGCCACCGCGCTTCTAAAACCTGCTATTATGTATGCTTCCATCTTGTTAGTATTGAGTATTTAGTATTGAGTATTGAGACTGGGTGGTTAGGTTAAACTTAACTGTAGTTTGTAGTTCATTTTTTGTTAGAGTATTGAGATTGAATGCCAAGAGCTAAGTCATGCTCAGTTGTAATTTATAATTCATTTTTTGTATTTCATCTATTTCTTTTAATAATGGTTCTAAGGTCAAATCATCGATCAATTTCAGGCGATTTGAAATTATTAATTGAGTTTGAACTTCGTAAGAAGATCCGTTTGCAATTCCTAAAAACTGCCTGAATTCACCTTTCGTATTTCTTCCTGCGCCTTCAGAAATATTTGAGGGTACAGAAACTGCTGCTTTCCTTATTTGTGATGTTAATCCATATGTTTCTTCCTTAGGAAATTTTTCTGTCACTTTATATATATCAACCGTAAGGTCTATTGCTTTATTCCAAATTTTAAGTTCTTTTAAATTATGCATATTATTTATTTTTAAATATTATTATTTAACTGTCTTGCCTCAATACCCAATACTCATCTCTCTATACTCGTTACTAATTCCTTAAAATCTTCCCCCCATTAATAATGCTATGTATTCGTTCTAAAGTTTTTCGTTGAGTACACAATTGAACAAAAATTTCCCGTTCCAGATCCAAAAGATATTGTTCGCTCACCAAAGTTGGTTGTGATAAATTTCCGCCGGCTAAAACAAAACCTAATTTTTGAGAAATAAATTGATCGTGTTCACTGATATAATTTCCGCTTCGCATCGAGTCTGCTCCCACGTAAACCAAGCCCAGAGCCTGATTGCCGAGTACACGAATATCGTTTCGCGGTGCGGGTTGTGTGTAACCTTCTTCCACCATCAACAAACATTCGGCTTTTGCTTCGGCTAATTGCCTGCTTCTCGAAACTACAACTTTATCAATTCCTTTTCTTAAAATTCCGAGATCAAAGGCTTCGTAAGCAGAAGTAGAAACTTTTGCCTGACCCAAGGTTAAAAATTTATCGC
Source organism: Bacteroidota bacterium (assembly GCA_025360565.1). Lineage (GTDB taxonomy): Bacteria > Bacteroidota > Bacteroidia > B-17B0 > Aurantibacillaceae > Aurantibacillus. The sequence continues at coordinate 9,750 of JANYBY010000123.1, read as the reverse complement.
GAAAAACATTTAATTCCACATCTCCTTCAGCCAGCGAATCACTTAAACGTAATGCAAATTCTTTTGTGCCCCCTCCGCCCGGAATTAATCCAACACCAAATTCAACTAAGCCAATATAGGTTTCGGCGTGTGCAACAACTTTATCGGCATGCAAACAAATTTCGCAGGCGCCGCCGAGTGCAAGGTTGTGAGGCGCTGCTACAACAGGGATAGACGAATACCTTAAGCGCATGGTTGTTTTTTGAAATGTTTTTACGGCCATATTCAATTCATCCCAATCCTGTTCAACCGCCATCATGTATATCATACCCACATTTGCGCCGGCCGAAAAATTGGCGCCTTCGTTGCTGATCACTAATCCTTTGTAATCTTTTTCGGCAATGTCAACCGCTTTCATTAAGCCTTGAAGTACATCACCGCCAATGGTATTCATTTTTGTGTGAAACTCGGCGTTTAAAATTCCGTCTCCAAGATCTGTAATTGTTACACCACTGTTTTTCCAAATGGTTTTTGTGGCGCGAATATTTTCTAATGAAATAAATTCTTCTGTGCCTGGAATTGTTTTATAGGATTTAGTTGGAATGTCGTAAAATTTGCGAACGCCATTCTCTATTTTGTAAAAAGAAGTATGTTGACTCAACATATCAAAAACCCATTGTGCGGGTTTAATGCCGGCTTGTTCCATCAAGGCTATAGACTCTTTTACGCCAATAGCATCCCAATATTCAAAGGGCCCAAGATCCCAGCCAAATCCGGCTTTCAGAGCATCGTCAATTTTGTATAGCTCATCCGAAATTTCAGGGATGCGATTGGATACGTATTGAAATAAACCTGTAAATGTTGCGCGGTAAAATTCCCCGGCCTTGTCTTTTCCCGAGATCAGAACTTTTACACGTTCTTTTAAATTGTCAATTTGTTTGGTTAATTCTAAAGTTGCGAATTTTACTTTTTGAGATGGTTTATATTCCGACGTTTTTAGATCAAGTGCTTGAATTTCGGACTTGCCTTCTTTACTTTTTACTTTTTTGTAAAAGCCTTGTCCCGTTTTATCGCCCACCCATTTATTGTCCACCATTTTTTGAATGTAAGCAGGAATTTCAAATAAATGTTTTGCCTCGTCGTTGGGGCAATTTTGTTTTAAGCCTTTGGCAACAAGCACTAGGGTGTCGAGGCCTACCAGATCGCAGGTTCTGAAGGTAGCGGATTTAGGGCGACCTAAAACCGGGCCGGTTAATTTATCAATTTCTTCAACGGTCAATCCCATTTTTTCAACCGTATGTAGTAATGACATGATGCTGTAAACCCCAACGCGATTGGCGATAAAAGCGGGAGTATCTTTACATAAAACAGTTGTTTTTCCTAAGAATTGTTCGCCATACAACATTAAAAAATCAACTACTTCTGGTTTGGAAAATTTTGTGGGAATAATTTCCAATAATTTTAAATAACGAGGCGGATTAAAAAAATGGGTACCGCAAAAGTGCGCTTTAAAATCATCCGAACGCCCTTCTGTCATTAGATGAATAGGTATGCCCGAAGTGTTAGATGTGATAAGGCTTCCGGGCTTTCTGAATTTTTCAACGTTTTCAAAAACTTTCTTTTTTATGTCCAGATTTTCGATCACCACTTCAATTACCCAATCGCAGGCGGAGATCTTTGGCATGTCGTCTTCAAAATTTCCGGTGCTGATGCGTGAAGCAAATTGTTTTTTGTAAATAGGGGAGGGGTTTGATCTTAAAGCGAATTGCAGATCGTTATTGGCAATACGGCTTCGTACCGCTTTATTTTCTAAAGTAAGGCCTTTGGCTTTTTCGGCTTCGTTTAATTCTCTCGGAACAATGTCAAGCAACAACACTTCGCAGCCTATGTTCGCAAAATGACAGGCAATGCGAGAGCCCATTACGCCTGAGCCAAGTACCGCAATTTTATTTATTGTTCTTTTCATTTTATTATTTCTTGTTTCGGGTTCTTTGTTTCTGGTTAGATGTTCCTTGTTCTGTGTGTTTAATATCCTGTGTTGTGTCTTTTAAGTCTTGCCTCTTGCTTCACGCTCAACTCAACTCTTCAGATCCTTGCTTCGCTCCTCTGCCAGTTCAGTGATCTTATCTATTATCTTATAAAATTCCTGGATCTTTTCTTTTCCTACTTTTAATTCAACTTGCTGGTTAAAATCGCGCACAATATTTTTTGCCAGTTCTTTTTGCTCGCGACCCTTTGAAGTAAGTACAATTTTTATTTTTCGTTTATCAATTTTATCCGGAATGCGCTGGATCAATTTTTTTTCTTCCAAAGATTGAATGATGCGTGAAAGCGAAGTGCTTTCCATGCCCAATCGGGGTGCAATATCGGAAGCGAAGGAGCCTTCGTGACTATCAATATTCAACAAAAAGTGCGACATGGCAATAGTGCCGCCATGCAATACCGCTTCGGCATTATACATTCGGCTTACTGTTTGCCATCCTGTTTTTAATTTAGAATCTACTGTTTCGGTGTGCTTTTTTGCCATATACAAATATACATTTATTTACTATGCGCGCATAATGATTAATTAAAAAATACGTTAAAAATCATGAGGCGGATAGATCTTATCATATGTTGATTTATTAGCCGCCAGGATCACTTTTCTTTTTAACGAAAGTTTTGGTGTCATTTCGCCCTTTTCAATGGTCCATTCGTTCGGCAATAATTCTATTTTTTTTAATTTTTCGTATTGCGCCAATTCATTGTTAGTGCTTTCAATCTCCTGCTTTATTCTTTCAATAACCTGGGCATTCTTAATTATTTCTTCGTTTGAAACGAAAGGTACGTTTCGTTTTTCGCACCATTGTTTTAAAAATGCAAAGGCGGGTACAATAAAGGCCGATGCAAATTTTTCGTTTTCACCTATCACCATTGCCTGTTCAATGAAGCGGCTTTCCTTTAATTTATTTTCAATACTTTGGGGGGTAATGTATTTTCCACCTGATGTTTTGAACATTTCTTTTTTGCGGTCTGTGATCCTTAAAAATTTTCCATCATCAAAAACACCAATATCTCCTGTATGAAACCATCCTTCTGCATCAATTGTTTCTCGGGTTAATTCCGGATGCTTATAATAACCCAACATTACGTTTGCTCCTTTTACATATACTTCACCGTCCTCGCCCAATTTAACTTGCACATTATCCAATATAGGGCCAACTGTTCCAATTTTTATTTTATCATCCGCAAAATTATTTACGGCTATTACCGGCGATGTTTCGGTTAAACCATATCCCTCTAAAACTTTAATACGTGCTGCGTGAAAAATTCTTGCCAATCGGGGCTGCAGGGCCGAACCGCCCGAAACAATGGCCATAATATTTCCGCCAAGCGCTTCGCGCCATTTGCTGAAAATTAATTTATTGGCGATTTTTAATTTAAACTCATACCACCAACCGTTGGCGCCATGCTGCTCATAACGCAAACCAAGGTTTACCGACCAAAAGAAAAGTATTTTTTTAATGCCCGTTAATTGAGCACCTGCGCTCACAATTTTTTCGTACACTTTTTCGAGCAGGCGCGGAACGGTAACAAATATTTGCGGTTTTACTTCTTTTAAATTAGCACCAATGGTATCCAGGTTTTCGGCATAGTAAACCGACATGCCGTTACTAATGTATAAATACGATAGCATTCTTTCGTACACATGATTTAAGGGTAAAAAACTTAAAGCGCGCCAATTATTTTCGAAGGGACAAAGATGTTTTGTGCCAATTACGTTGCTAATAAAATTTCGGTGCGATAACATGACTCCCTTTGGATTGCCTGTTGTACCCGAGGTGTAAATGAGGGTGGCAAGGTCGTCCGGTTTTATTTTTGCTTTTATTTCTTCCAGTTTTTTTTCCTGCACATTATTTTTTCCGATCTCGATCAGGTCTTTTAACGTGCGAATACCTTTTAGCGGATTAAAAATAAAAATTTCCTGAATGGTTGAGTTGGCCGAGCAATTCTTTACTTTACGGTATTGCTCTTCATTTGCAACAAAAAAATATTTTAATTCCGCTTCCGCAATAACGTGAATAAGATCGTGATCGCTAATGGTTGGATAAAGAGGTGTATTAATAACGCCGGTTTGCAAACATGCGTAATCTACAAAATTCCATTCGGGGCGATTGTTTGATATTAAACCAATTTTATCGCCGGGCTTAAAACCTAAATGTATGAACGCGTAACTAAGATAATTTACAGTATCAATATATTCATTTGTGCTGTATGTATGCCATGCACCATTTTCTTTTGCCGCAAGCGCATCCTCTTTTTGAGGCATTTGCTTAAGTTGATGAAGCAGATCAAATAATCGAAAATTCTCCATGGCACAATCTTTATTATATATACGTAATACAGCTTAAAAGGTTATAGACCAAAAGCAAATTTGATTTTATTTTCTAAAAGTATTATGCATGCATAAATTTAATGTATATTTGTATTAAATCCAAATTAATTTAAATGATCAATGTAAGGTTAACACAGTCTTTACACATTGAGTTTCCCCTAATAATGGCGCCCATGTTTTTGGTAAGTAATCTCGAAATGATGAAAGCGGGGATGCGCGGCGGCATTATGTCTGTTTTTCCATCCCTTAATTATAGAGAAAAGGGGGAATTGGATAAAATTTTAAAGGAACTGGCGGCGTATCATTTACAAAATTCCAAAGGAAATTTCGGTGTTAACCTTATTGTTCAAAAAACCAATCCTTATTATAAAGATCACTTAAAGATCTGCGTACAAAATAAAGTTCCTTTTTACATTACTTCTTTGGGAAATCCGAAAGAGGTAATTGAAGCCGCGCACCCATACGGTGCCAAAGTTTTTTGTGATGTAACAAATATTGAACACGCTCAAAAGTGTTACGATTCGGGTTGCGATGGGTTTATTGCAGTGGGGCAAGGGGCGGGCGGGCATGCAGGACCTAATCCTTTACAAATATTAGTACCGGCTTTAAAAAATAATTTTCCCGATAAAATAATAGTAGCAGCCGGCGGCATAGCAACAGGGCAAGGATTACTTTCGGTGATGGTATTGGGTGCCGAGGGCGCGTCGGTTGGAACACGTTTTATTGCGAGTAAAGAATGCACTGTTTCAGAGGATTATAAAGAGGCAATTATTAAAGCCGGCATGGATGATATTGTAATGACTGAAAAATTGTCGGGTTCGCCGAGTACAATTATTAATACGCCCGAAGCAAAAAAAATGGGGTATCACCAAAACTGGTTCGAGAAAATGCTGAGTAATAATCCCCGAACAAAAAAATGGTTTAAAATGCTTGTACAGTTAAGAGGGATGAAAAAGCTGGAGCAATCTGTTCTGCCTAATAATTATAAGCGGCTATGGATAGCAGGCAAATCGGCGGAGTTAATAGAGAGTGTACTTTCCTGTGAAGAAATAATCGGGAATATAAAGTCGGAATATTTGCAAGGACTTGATAGCCTTAAATAAATAAAAGCACAGAAAATAAACTCCTGTGCTTTTATTAAATTAGATTGGATCATAAAACCGCCTTTACAGAAGGTTTTAAGAGAACAAAATCAAAGATTAAAGGGAAAAAATACGATACTCCTATGCAAAAACAATATAATTGAATTATAAAGTGTATGGTTAATTCAATCCTTTATACTATTTAATTTTATTTACGTTTGTTGCGTTCAATCCTTTTTTTCCTTCTGCAACTTCAAATTGAACTCTATCGTTTTCACGGATAGTTTCTTTTAAATCATTTGCGTGTACGAAGATTTCATCGGATGAATCATCTACTTTTATGAAGCCAAAACCTTTAGCTTCATTGAAAAATTTTACTGTTCCTGTTTTCATATTTTAACTGTTTATATAGAGCAAAAATACGATTCTTTTGATTAATACCAATATTACCTCAAAAATTTACCGAAAAAGGGCTCTTTTTTACATAATTCATACTTTGGCTAATACCGTTGTTTTGATTGAATTAAACAATGGATATGACCACGTAACCTTAGATGAATAAGGATTTTGTCTTATTTGCAGAGTGTAAACCCATTAAGGTAAATATGCCCGATCCGGGGAAAAAACCCATCAAAAAAAATTAATGAAGAATGCCAAAATTTGATGTAAAAAGTGTCATTTTTCTGATTTTATCATTTTTACCCTAAGGAAAAAGGACTTAGAACAGTAACATAATAAAAGCATTAATTTTTACCTTTTTTGCATACGGTAAGAAATTAATTTATATTTGTTACAACAAACGACAGAATTTTAATTTAAAACCAACCCTAACATGGCAAAAAAATCAGCAAAAAAACCGGCTAAAAAAGCTGCTAAAAAAGCGGTAAAAAAAGCCCCTGCTAAAAAGGCAGTAAAAAAAGCGGCAAAAAAAGCCCCTGCTAAAAAAGCAGTTAAAGTTAAAAAAGCAAAAGCGCCAAAAAAAGCGCGTAAACCAAATCCGGCACTTTTAAAACCATACACACCAAGTGCAGCACTTGCTGAAGTAGTTGGACACAATCCAATTCCACGCAGCCAAGTTGTAAAAAAACTTTGGGTTTATATTAAAGCACATCATTTGCAAGATTCAAAAAACAAACGTATGATCAATGCAGATGAAAAATTGAAACCGATCTTCAACGGCCACAGCCAGGTTTCAATGTTTGAAATGGCAAAACACCTTTCAAAACATTTGTCATAATAAAATAAATTTTATAAAAAGGTCCGGCTTTATAAAAGTCGGACCTTTTTTTGTTAAGACAGGTTGAGATGCGATCGGAAACATTTACTCTATGCTCCCGATAGCTAGTGGGATCCGTGTTTTCTGTGCCTCCGTGTTAAGCTCTAATGTTCCACAATTAAAAATTCGGTGCGGCGGTTTTTTGCTCTGCCATCATCACTGGTATTATCGGCAATTGGTTTCTCTTGGCCGTAACCCTGTGCAGATACACGTTTGCCGGGCACCCTGTAACTTTCTAACAATTGTTTAATTGAATAAGCACGGTTAGTACTTAAAGCTAAATTATCTTTTGGCACGCCCACATTATCCGTATGCCCTTGTATCTCTACAGTTAAATTCGGATTCTCGATCAAATAATCGGCAAAGGCCCGCAAAATTAATTCGCTTTCCTCTTTAATTTTTGCGCTGTTGGTGTTATAGTAAATATTATTTATAACAAAACTTTTTCCTTTATCGGCTTTTGCCACAACAATTTTAATTTCGGGCGGTGGCGATTTTAAAGTCGCGCCTTTCATATCCACAATTAAAGAGTTAAAAGCAACGCTGTCTTTTTTTACGGTAATAACAATATTATTTTTTTCTTTTATTGTTACTGCAGCCATAAATTCACCGGTTAAACTATCCACATTAGCCTGAGATCTTTCTTTTGTAGCTGTATTATAAAATTCTACCCGTGCGCCTGTTAAAGGATTACCGTCCTCACCTTTTGCAGTTCCTTTTACAAACGTAATTTCCTGCGGGCGTGCTTCGGCATAAAGATCAAAACTATACAGATCGTAACGGCCCACACCTTTGCCTAATACTTTGCCTTCGTTAAAACTAAAAAAGTATCCTGTTTTTGTATCGCTGCTCACAAAAAATCCGGTGTCATCGGTTGCGCCGTTAATTGGCGAACCAATATTTTCAGGCTCCATCCATTCGCCCTTATCATTTTTTCTGGCATAAAAAATATCGTAACCGCCAAAACCAAAATGCCCGTTGCTGCTAAAATATAAAGTGTGTTTATCGCTATGTATAAAAGGTGTTTTCTCATCAAGTTTTGAATTTATTTTTGGGCCTAGGTTTTGCGGCGCGCCCCAAATTTTTGTTATGGGATCTTGTTTGGTAACATAAAGATCTATGCCGCCGTAACCGCCCGGCCTGTCGCTTGCAAAATAAAGGGTAACTCCATCCGCGTCAATAGTGGGCTGACTGTCCCAATATTTTGCATCGTTAACATTAGGACTAAGCTTTCTTATTTCAGACCAATATTCTTCCGAAAAATCAGAAACATAAACATCGCAATTGGGTTGCAAGCCGCCCTCATCGCGCATCATGGCAAAGTATAAATGTTTGTTGTCGATAGAAATTGAACAACCTCCCTGATTATCTTCTGTTTGGTTAAAGGGTTCGGGCATGGGTGCGCCGATATTAAACACGCCGGCCTTATCCCTTACGGCGAGCATAAACACTTCTTTTTCTTTATCGCTCGAGTAAACTTTATCTTTATTTACAACAGGCATTCTTCTTGTGAAAAAACATTTTTGATCGTCGGGGGAAATGTAAGCCAGGTATTCATCGCGCTCAGTTGAAACACCCAATACGCATTTGGGATTAAATGGAACGCCTTTTTTTAAACCCATTTCTTTTTTGGCAACTTTTATCATTTCTTTTGCCTGGTAAACCTGAGCCTCGTATCCTTTGGCAAATTTGCTGTCGTCCTCATTATCTTTAAAATCAACAAATTTTTGAAGGTATTTTACCGCGCTGTCGTTCTTCATTTTTTCGTAATACTCAAAGCCAATATAGTAATAAGGCTCGCTGTGTATTTGCGGGCACAAGGCAATGGCCTTTAAAAAAAACGGAATAGTGGCGGTAAAGGGCAGGTTATCCAGCTTACAGCGCACTACCATTTCTAATCCCATAAATAAATTTGCTTCCGGAAAATCGGGATCAATTTTTAAACACTCTAACAAGAATTGAATGCGTTCTTTTTTTTCGTATTTTTTTTTGTTGGTCGATTTTTGATAAAGTTTCAGGGCTTTTGGATCAATATCATCGCGGCACATTTTTTTTGAATCATCAAAATCGGCCTGAGCAAAACCCGAACAGGAAAAAAGTATAAGAAATAAGAAGAGTATTTTTTTTTGCATAATCAAATTGTACTTGTAATACTAAGCATAAGCGAAGTAGTATAACAAAGTTAACACTAAAGGTTACATAAACTGTAACCAAATTAACCGTTTGTTTACGCTTTGATGTTAAAAAGATTTAATTCCTTTTAGTCGCCTGGCTTACTTGTGATGGCCGGTTTTACCTCGCCATAATGATGAGCATAAATTGAATCGTAATAAACTTTATAGCTTTTCAATAAATTAAAAGCATGATAACTTTATTTTTAGATTTTTTAGATTATATTGTCGGCAATAATTTATGTCGTTTACATTTACCAATAAGTTTCGTACTTATCTTATAGCATTATTTGTGCTTGGCATAGGCGTTTGTATAAACGCGCAAAACAAAAAGGTTAAACTTCCGGAGTGGAAAAAGTTCTTATTTAAAACCTATAATTATGTTTTTGTAGATTCTTATGAAGCTAAACTGCGATTGGATTCATTAATTAGCGATGCCCGCAAAAAAAATGATCTTGAGCGCACCGCCCATTACAATGAGGTTTACGGCCTTGTAAATTTTTTTCAGAACGATACCAATCAGGCAAAAGAACTTTTTAAAAGATCGGAAGCCTATTTTAAAGCGAATAAAGATTATGTGAGTTTGGGGGATTACGAATTGCGAAAAGGCGTGATCACAATGAACAAATTAAAATTTAAAGAGGCCGAACAATTATTTTTAAAGGCACTGAGTTTTTACGAAAGGCAGGAGAATAAGGATTATGAAATTTCTACGTATTACCGTATTGGTACTTTGTATGAATATGATAACAGGCCCACAGAAGCCATTAAAATGTATGCGCGGGGATTAAAACGCGCGGAGGAAATTCAAAACACCTATTTAATGTTGAATGGAAATTTAAACCTAGGCTCTGTAATGGTTAATAT
>JANYBY010000049.1 GCA_025360565.1 Bacteroidota bacterium | reverse complement strand
AACCACCAGAATTAAAAGTACAACCACGGTTTTTACCAGCCGCTGAATGATCTCGATGTAATTCTCTTCGCTGTTATGTTTGAAATCTGACATTTCTTAATCTATAAAGATATTCTTTTCTTATTTGTGGCTAACCGGGATGTATTTACCACGGAGACACAGGGAGCACTAAGAAACACTGAGAAAATTATTACTTAGTGAACCTCAGTGACCTCCGTGCCTCCGTGGTTAGTTGAAGTTCTATCAAAATCGATCCCTTGTTCCTGTAAGATCTTTTTTACTTTCCAACCGTAATAGGCCAGATAGGCAAAGCAACCTACGCCAACCAAATAACTCCATTGTATTCCCAATAAATTATCACCTGCAAGCCATCCTTGTAATAAACTTATAAAACCTCCGCCCATGATCATCATAATTAAAAAACTGGATCCCTGATTGGTGTATTTTCCTAAACCTGAAATGGCAAGTGTAAAAATGCAAGGCCAAAGAGTTGAACAAAATAATCCAACGCTTATAAAAGCATAAACACTTACCATCCCATCTGCAAAAATGCCAATTAATAAAGCGGTAATTCCCATTAAAGAAAATATTAATAACTGGCGTGCCGGATTTCCTTTGCTTAAAATATCGCCAATTACCATGGTTATAATTACAAAAGCATATAAATAAAAAGGAGTTAGATCGTGATTAGCAATTTTGTTTACCAAAAGAAAAACACCGAAAGCAAGATAAGGCATTAAAAATTGCATGATATTTTTGGCGCCGCCTTTTAAATTAAAAGCGCCCACAGAGCCCGTCCAGCGCCCGATCATAAGGCTGGCCCAGAATAAGGAAACATAAGGCGCAACGTGATCGAGTGTAACGCCAATATGTTGTTTCATAAATTCGGGAAGATTGGAGGCTGTAGAAACTTCAACACCTACATACACAAAAATACCGATCATGCCCAGCACCAATTGAGGATATTTTAAAGCTCCTGTTCTTTGGTTTGCCTGAGCCGCTTTAGAAATTTCGCTTTCAACATGCTCAATTTTATTAGGGAGATTCGAAAATTTAAAAATAATTGCTACTAATAAAAACGCGAGCCCTAAAATTAAATAAGGTGTTTTTACGGCTTCCATACTGTCTATTTTTACCGCCGAACCAATGGAACCAAAAATTGCGAAGCTTACTAAAAGCGGACCAATGGTTGTACCCACATTGTTTACGCCACCCGCCAAACTTAAGCGCTGCGCGCCTTTTGAAGGATCGCCGATGGTGATGGAAAGCGGATTAGCGGCAGTTTGCTGTAACGAAAAACCAAGTGCAACAATAAATAAACCTGTTATCATTAAACCAAAAGAAGCTGTTTGCGCAGCCGGATAAAATAATAAAGTACCGCTGGCAGAAATTACCAAACCCAAAGCGATTCCGTTTTTGTAACCTATTTTATTTAAAATATCGCCGCCAAAAGATTTTGATAAAAGCACATAAATAACAGAGCCAATTGTGTAAGCCACGTAAAATGCAAATGAGATCATTTGACTTTGCCACTGTTCGAGATGTAATTTTTCTTTAAACACCGGAATTAAAATATCGTTGCTTGCGGCAACAAATCCCCAAAAGAAAAAAACGAGTACAAGAACAAAAAATGAAGAGTTTGATTTTTGCATAATAATTAAGCTAATGTATTTGTTTACTCTTTTAGATTGATTTAGGAAGTGAATAAGTTTTTAACAATAGGAGTGGAGATTAGAATGATTTTACGCGGGTGCGCCAGGGACACGCAGGGCTTGGTTCTTTTGTCCGCCTTTTCGGCGGCAAAAAACCGAGGCGCAGCCGAGCCCGCAGTGGCCCGCCCGGGCGCCCAACAAATAAAAAAATATTTTGACATTAAAACTATTTAAATAGATTCTTCATAAAATCTGCGTTCTTTTTTGCTATTTTTACCAATAAATTTAATTGACCTTAATGGAACTGTTAAGCCCTGATAACTGGATAGATTACGAACTGATTGATTGCGGTGATTTTGAGAAATTGGAACGCTTTGGAAAATATATTACCATTAGACCCGAGCCACAGGCTGTTTGGCCAAAAATTTATTCGGAAACGGAATGGAAAAAACTGGCCACTGTAAAGTTTGTACCAAGAACCAGTTCGAGCGGGGATTGGGAAAAACTGAAACAAATGCCTGATCAATGGACCATAAGTTATAAATTATCAAGTGAAAAGGTAAAAGAAAATCCTGAAATTGCATTTCGCCTTGGCCTTACAGCATTTAAACATGTGGGTGTTTTTCCGGAGCAGGCTGTAAATTGGAATAAAATATATTCGTTTTTGCAAAATAAACCGGGCGCAAAATTTTTAAATTTATTTGCCTATACCGGTGGAGCAAGCCTTGCCGCTAAGGCAGCGGGTGCTGATGTAACGCATGTTGACAGCATTAAACAAGTAGTTACCTGGGCAAACGAGAACATGCAAAATAGTAAGTTGGATAATATTCGCTGGTTGGTGGATGATGCTTTGAAGTTTGTGAAAAAAGAAGTGCGCCGAGGAAATTTTTACGACGGAATTATTTTAGATCCACCTTCATTCGGGCATGGACCAAACGGAGAAAAATGGAAACTGGAAGATAACATTGCCGAAATGATGCAAAATGTTTTGCAAATTTTAAATCCAAAAGAACATTTATTGATCTTGAACGCTTATTCAATTGGCTTTTCGGCCTTAGTGCCCGAAAATTTATTACGGCCTTACGCACAAAAAAATAAAAGCGAATTAAAAGTGGGAGAATTATTTTTGAACGCAAAGAGTGGTGTAAAATTACCGCTGGGTGTTTGGGGCTCTCTTCAAAAATAAAATTAAAAAACTTTAAAATAGCAATATGTTTAAAAACAAGTTCATCATCAGTATTTTATTTACTGTTATAACTCTTAGCAGCATGGCACAAGCCGGCGTTACGGTTATTGACAGTATTACCTCCGGCGGCATTTACCGCAAGTTCAGATTATATGTTCCTAACAGTTATTCGGCAACTTCGGCGATACCTTTAGTTTTAAATTTGCACGGTTACACCTCAAACGCTTTGCAGCAACAGGCTTATGCTAATTTTATGCCGGTGGCAGATACTGCAAAATTTTTAGTAGTTCAGCCAGATGGAACTTACGGAGTGGGCGGACAGTTCTGGAACGCAGGTATTGGGGGGATTGTGGATGACGTTTTGTTTTTAAAAGATCTGGCAGACTCTTTAAGTTTAATTTATAATATTGATCAAAACCGAATTTATAGTTGTGGCATGAGTAATGGTGGCATCATGAGTTATTACCTTGCATGCAATTTACCAAACAGGATCGCGGCCATTGCCTCGGTTACGGGTTCAATGCTTAATGCCTGGTTTAGTTGCGCGCCTGTAAGGGCATTTCCGGTAATGGAAATACATGGCACTGCTGATGCCACGGTAAATTATTTGGGCGATGCTAATTTTGCACCAATAGATAGTATTGTAAAAAAGTGGCGCGTGCATAATAATTGCAATCCGGCACCCATAACATATTCTGTACCCGATATAAATTTAACCGATAATTCTACCGCGGTAAATTATAAATATACAGGGGGAATTGACGGCACAAGTGTTGAGTTATATAAAGTAACAGGCGGAAGTCATTCCTGGCCGGGTGCTGCGCCGGTTATTGGTAATACAAATGA
>JANYBY010000001.1 GCA_025360565.1 Bacteroidota bacterium | reverse complement strand
TTTCGGGTTGTCAATTATTATTTATAAGAAAAAAGGCGGATCAAGTACGGTTGATACCGATGCGCGTAATTTTAAATACAAAGACACGGCAGAAATAACAAAAATTTTTATTGCCGATAAAGAGGGTAATCAATCGGCCATTGAAAGAACAAAAACCGGCTGGGTGGTGAACGGGAAATTTTCGTGCCGCGCCGATGCGATCTTAAATTTGCTGGAAGTTGTAAAAAATGTTGAAGTAAAAATGCCGGTACCAAAAAGTGCAAAAGAAAATGTTTTAAAAGTAATGGCATCTACCGCTTTAAAAGTTGAGGTTTACGCGGGTAAAGATCTGGTTCGGCAATATTACGTTGGCCACGAAACACCCGATTCGGAAGGATCGTACATGTTATTAACGGATATTGAGGCCGAAAAAAATTACGAGCAGCCCTTTGTTTGTTTTATTCCAGGGTTTGTGGGTTATTTAATTCCTCGCTTCATTGCCAAAGAAAATGAATGGCGCGACAGGGTAGTTTTAAATTACATTCCCCCGCAAATAAAACAAATTAAAATGGAGCATTTTGAAATGCCCGATTCAACTTTTACCATTGATGTTTTAAACACAAAAACATTTAAGTTAAAAAATAATGCAGGCGTAGAAATTTTGTTTGATGAATTTAAAATGAAACAATACCTGGCGTATTTTCAAAACATATCTTACGAAGTGCTGCTTACAGGTAAAGAAAAAAAATTAAGCGATTCTTTATTTAAAACCAAACCGTTTGATGTTATTACGGTGAGTCGCACCGATTATAAAACCGATGTATTTAAATTTTACCATAAAAAGCCGCCAAATATTGTGCCTGAACATGGCGTGGTTTATACGGTGGATGCCGACAGGATGTATATGCGTTTTGACGGGGATAAAGAATGGGCTCAGGTACAAAATTTTGTATTCGGAAAATTACTGGTGGGCACCAATTATTTTTTAGCGCCAAGTGTTAAAAAGTAGCTTAAAACTATACACCTTTTATATAGCGTTTCAGGGTACTAAACCTAATTTTGTTTGTTGATGCAAATGGGTAATAATTCGAATGAATTTATTGGATCTGTGGTTTTAAAACTCATTTGTCATCCACACACATTAATAAATTAATTTTTTACATATATGAACTTTGTCGTATCTGCATCCAGCCTGCTTAAACATTTAAAATCAATCGGCGGCGTTTTAAATACAAATAACACCATCCCTATTTTAGATTGTTTTTTATTTGAATTAAGTAAAGGCGAGCTTACCCTTTCTGCCAGTGATATGGAAACCACCATTACCACTTCTATAAAAGTTGAGTCGAATGATAGCGGAAGCATTGCAGTACCCGCCAAAACGTTATCAGAGGCTTTGGCAAATTTACCCGAGCAGCCTGTTTCTTTTATTGTTGATAAAACAAAACATTCCGTAAAAATTAAAACCGAGAACGGTGATTATAATATTAGCGGCCAAAACGGCGAAGAGTATCCTAAATTAGCTAAGCTCGATTCGCAATCATCCATCGTAATTAAAAGCGATGTATTGGCAAACGCCATCAATAAAACTATTTTTGCAACCGGTAATGATGATCTTCGTCCGGTAATGAGCGGTGTGTTTTGTCAGTTTAACGAAACCAATTCTATTTTTGTAGCAACCGATGCGCATAAATTAGTAAGGTACACGCGTAACGATGCAAAGGCGGGAACAGCGGCATCTTTTATTATGCCCAAAAAACCTTTAAATATTTTAAAAACATTATTGGCCGGTGTGGATGATGCCGTGAAAGTTGAATTTAATAAAACCAACGCGCTTTTCAGTTTCGGAAATATTAATTTGGTTTGCCGATTAATTGATGGTAAATATCCAAACTACGAAGCCGTAATTCCAAAACAAAACCCAAATAAATTAACTATTGATAGAAGCGCTTTTTTAGGCGCCTTAAAACGCGTAAGTGTTTTTTCAAATAAAGCCACGCATCAAATACGTGTTAAAGTTACCGGCAGCCAATTGCGCATTAGCGCCGAGGATCTGGATTTTGCGAATGAAGGCCACGAATTATTAACGTGTACGTATGTTGGCGAAGATATGGAGATAGGATTTAACTCGCGTTTTTTGATGGAGATGGTAAGCAATTTAGATTCTGATGAAATTATTTTAGAGATGAGTGCGCCAAACCGTGCCGGCATTATTTTACCAAACAACAAAGCAAACCCTGCCGAAGATGTGTTAATGCTCGTAATGCCGGTAATGTTGAATAATTAAATTATAAACCCTCGTGAAGCAGGTGCAAAAACACCGCCTCATGATATAAATAAAAAATAAATATGAAGTTTCACATGTACATTCCGTTTGTAGCAGCCTTGATCCCCTTAGTGATCGGCTTTATTTGGTATAACCCCAAAGTATTTGGTAATGCCTGGATGAAGGCCAGTAACACGCCAATGCCGGAGCCGGGCAAAGGCCCAAACATGATAGGCCTTATGGCATTAAGTTATGTGTTTGCATTATTAGTTGCTTTTAGTTTACTTTCTCTTACTATTCATCAATTATCTGTTTTTTCAATTTTTAATGGAGACCCTACTGCAACAGATCCTAATTCTGAAGTAGGTATGATCCTTAAAACCATTCAAGAAAAATATTGGGGCAATTTCAGAACATTTAAACACGGTGCATTACACGGTACTATTGCAGGGATACTACTTGCCCTCCCAATTGTTGGCACCAGCGCGTTGTTTGAGCGCAGAGGATTTAAATACATTGCAATTAGCGCGGGTTATTGGATCATTTCAATGGCGCTTATGGGCGGTGTTATTTGCGCTTTTTTGTAGTTCATTTTATAAGTAAGTAATAAAAAAAGGTCTGAGAATATCTCAGGCCTTTTTTATTGCCGCTAAATCGCTAATTCAATTGTTGGGTCCCAATACAATTTTTTAAAGTCAACAACTTTATCACCCTTCACTTTTATTTTTTCTTTCTCTAATAACTCCTGCATTTTATAAGGTGTTTCAAAATGATGTTTGCCGGTAAGCAGTCCGTTCCGATTAACCACACGGTGTGCAGGCACTTTTGGTTTTACGCGGCGCGCACCGTTCATGGCATACCCAACAACTCTTGACGAACCTTTA
>JANYBY010000408.1 GCA_025360565.1 Bacteroidota bacterium | reverse complement strand
TTTTTTCCGGTGTAACGGTAACCGAATCCTGTAACGGTTTGCGGAGTACCTCCAATTCGAAAATTCTTTATGTATGAAGTTCTATTGGCAAACAATTGGGTATTGTTATTATCCTGCCATGCTTGCGCTGTAGGGTTATTGGTATAATAAAAATTGCCGTAGCCAAAAACCCCTTGCAAAGTATGTGAGGCAAATAACGTTTTTTCAATGCCCAGCTCAACCCCTTGATGCTGTTGGTCAACGCCGGTCATAATATAATTTACATTGTTATTAAATTCATCGCTCCAGAATGTGCGGTACCAAACCTGATTTTTGACGGTAGTATTATAATATGTGGCGCGTGCTTTAAAACCCGGGTACTTAGCCATATAACTGAATTCGTAACTTAATACGCTTTCAGAGCCTGGTCCTTTACTTTGAGTTTGATCGGCCAAAGGATCATTGTTTATATTCACAATATCGTTACGCACACGCGGAGAAACAAACATATTGTTTACTTCGGGCGGTCTTGTTAAATAAGTTCCATTCGCGGTTAAAAAATTTCTGCCGTCAATTTTAAAAGTGGCACCTGCCTTAATACCGTAATTAATAAAACTTAATTTTTTACTATCTCCTTTACTTGTGGTTGGAAATTTTCCGTTGGCTACGTTTCCTGTCCTCCAGATCTGACTACTTGATAAACTTAATCCACCATAGAGATCAAATTTTGATAAGCTGTATTCCGCCTGTCCCCAAATCTCACCTTTGTTTACATTCATTGTATAATCATATCCGTATTTTTCTCCTTGCTTTACTTTTCTGTCAGGTTGGCTTATATTATTTTGCTGATACGTTCCATCTACGCCAAGATTTTGTGCAAACTGATCGTAATCAAGCCAAAAATCTCCGCCTAACAGATCGTTTAATACTTTGTACTTGTTATTCCTATAAATATTGGCATTGAGCCCACCACTTATAAAAACATTTTTTACACGCGTGTTATAAATAATATTTACGCCTCCATTTTTTAAATTCTCCACACGGTCTTCAAGAATATAACGTGAACGGGTTTCGGTTGTATTTACCGCGCCCGACTGAGATGGAACTGTATATAAATTAGCCTGGTTCATGGCAATTAATCTGTCCCAATTAATTTGTCTAGTGTTTACGTCGTTTGTCCAAAGCGCGGCTTGCGCATCGCCTTCTCCATTTTCCATTTGGTTATAATTATAACTTGGCAAGTAACGGTAATAATCAGGACGAGGATTAGGTGAGTTATTCCAATTTAAACTGCTGATACTTGATTTGCCCCAATTAAAAAAAGCTGAGGCAGTAAGTTTTGAAGAAGCGTTGATTGTAAATACATGAGATAAAATTACCATTGGCCTTGTTGTTTTTACCACCGAGGCGTTCCTTATTTTACCATTTTGATATCCCCATAAACTGTTGTAATAATTTGTGCCTGCTAATTTAAATGCCTCCAATTGTTCTGCAGCAGCACGGCCTTGTTCTGAAGGCGCGACAAAAGCAACAAGCGAAGTCATGTGTTTATCGTTCCATCTTTTATCAATTGCCCCGTAAAAAGAATTTGCACTAATATAGGTGCCCGGTACATATACTTGGTTTCCTTGTCGTGTACTCGCACTTAACGTTAAAGCCCAGCCGTTTTTCATCATTCCGGTTGAATGCGTGATCATAACGCGATTGGTAAAAATACGGTTTGCATTTGCGTATGAAATGCGGGTTCCTCTTTTAAACGAACTTGCTTTTGAATCTATATTTGTATATCCTCCCGCCCCGGAAAATGCTAAACGATTTGCTCCATTTCCAAATCTCGATTCCGTAAAACGTGTTACATCATTTAATCCGCCCCAACTGCTCCAACTGCTGGTTCCTGTTTCTAAATTATTTACATTAATACCGTTTATTAATACCAATTGATTTTCCTGGGCATAGCCCCTCATGCGGTAACGGGCAATGCCAAACTGAAAACTTGCAAACTGCGTAAATACATCTTTACTGGACTGAAGTAAACCCGATGCGTCCTGATTGTCCATATCCGAGTCGGCATCCGCGCCACTGGTGCTGAAAATAGGGGTATTGAATTTTCCTCCTGTACTATCGGCCTGCGAATCGAATACTGCAGTAGTATCATTTTGAGAAAAAATATTTCCTCCAAATAATACAGCGGCACAAATTAATTTTCTGATCATTTTTTTTTCGCTTAACTAATTTATTACTTTTTTGTTCTATTATATATTATTGTTAAAAAATTAACTAAAACTTAATTACTTTTTAACTCCGAATGAAATTTGTTATTTAAAAAACTTCATTCTAATTATTCCTAATTATATGAAGCGGTTTGGGCATGCACAAGAATCGTTGCATTGCCTGTAGGATAATCACTTCTCAATAAAAACCTCGCAAATATATGTAAATTTATATAGGGCTTTATTAAATAATTGTAAACAATATATTATTTTAAACCGTTTTAAGTATAAAATATGTTTGTTTTAAAATTTAAAATTCAGCGTAAATTTTATTTATTACTTTTGGGCATGCTAAAATTTATTTCATTACGATCGCTTATCTTTTATTTTTTTATTATAAGTTGTTTTTTTGTTCAGGCTCAAAAATTACAAAAAGATAAACACTATTTTATTTCCGCTATTGGTTTTTGGAACGTTGAAAATTTATACGACACCTTGAACGACCAATGGAAAAACGACGAAGAGTTTACACCGGCCGGTACCAACGCTTGGACTGGGCAACGATATTGGACAAAAATTGACCACCTTGCAGAAGTTATAAGCCAAATGGCAACAGATATTACGCCCGATGGTTTGGCAATTTTAGGTTTGTGCGAAATTGAAAATAAAAGTGTGGTGCAGGATCTGGTAAATAATAAACGATTAAAAAGCCGTAATTACCAAATAGTACATATTGAAGGGCCCGATGCCCGAGGTGTTGATCCATCGTTCATTTATAATCCGGTTTATTTTAAAGTTAAAAAAGCGGTTTCGTATCGAGTAACATTAGTTACAGACTCAGCGCACAAAACGCGCGACATTTTAGTGGTGAGCGGATCGCTTGTTGGAGAACCCTTAACTGTTTTGGTAAATCATTGGCCATCGCGACGTGGCGGCGAAATGGCCAGCAGGCCCAACAGAAACGTAGCGGCAAAAATGGCAAGGCATATTGCAGACAGTATTACCACTGCCGACCCAAAGGCAAAAGTGGCCATTATGGGCGATTTTAATGATGATCCAACAAACGTATGCGTAAAAGATGTTATAGGTACATACAGCGATATTTCATCTGCCGTTAACAGTAAATATTTTAATCCGATGGAAAAACCTTTTAAAGAAGGAACAGGAACATTGGCGTGGCAGGATAGTTGGAATTTATTTGACCAGATCTTACTGAATAAAAATTGGTTACCTATGGGATATGAAAGTTGGCAATACCACGACGTAAGAATTTTTAATAAACCATTTTTAAAAAGTGATTTCGGAAATTTTAAAGGTTATCCTTTCAGAACATACAGCGGTGCCGAATATACTGCGGGTTACAGCGATCACTTCCCTGTTTTTGTTACAATAGCAAAAGAAGATTTAAGGAAGAAAAAGCCCTGAGGGATAGAACGCAGATGACGCTAATCTAACATGATAAAAATGATTTTTTATTCGAGGCAATTATTACGATCTGCATTCTATCAATCCTCCCTATCCTCATGCAAAAATAAAGTTCCTAAGAATGGAACGCTGATACCACAGATTCAATATGATAAAAATGATTTTTATCCGCTTCAATCATAACGATCCGCCTCATCTGCGTTCTATTAATTCGTTATTTCGCCAAGCAAAAAGTAAGCTCTATAATTGCATCCATTTGGTGATCGGGATAGCGGAACGTGAGATAAAAAATTATTCTTTTACAATCTTAAAAACCTTTCTCATCGATCCATTTTGGAGGGTAATAAAATAAATACCTCTTGAAAAAGAACTTAAATCTATTTCTTGTTTTGATAAAGGATCATTTAAAACAAAAAGGGCTTGCCCTAAAATATTTGAAATGGTTATTTGATCTATATTATTTTTTTCAAATTCAATAATAAGTATATCATTTACCGGATTTGGAAATAATTTTACATTTAACCTGCTTAAATTTATAGAATTAATGCCAGTTGTAACCTGTGGTGCCGCCAATGTAATGTCATCAATTGCGACAGAAGTTGTTGTAGAACCTACAGAACTATTTTGCCAGCGAAAACCAATTCTCACATTAGGGTTACCATCGGCGCTTATAGGCAATGTATAACTTTGAGCAACCCATAATCCTTTTGGCGAGCAACTCCCTATTGAAGTTGCAAGAACTCCTAAAGACGACCAGCTCGTTCCATCAAAATACAAGCTTTCTCCAAAGTCAGAAACGCTGTTACTGGCCAAATATTTAAATGAAAAAACAATGTTATTGTGAAGACTGCAATTAATAACATTCGATTCCGCTCTTTTATTAGTACTTGAATTTCCAGAAGCTAAATAAACCGCATTGGTATCGGTATTAGGGCCTCCAAAACCATTACTAATATGCAGAGTTCTGTTAGTTAAACCGGCATTTGTAAGACACCCCTCTCCACAAGATCCAACCGTTTTGCCAGCCTCTGTTGCACTTATAAACCAATTATTATCCAATGGTCCATTACCTGGCGGAAAGCTTATCGAGGTGACACCCCATGCACCATTTGTAAATGTAGCAGGAGTACCGTTTGCTAAAAGACCTTGACTACAACCAGTTCCAAAACTTTCAAACCAAAATGTTGCCTGGCTATTTAATTTTTTAGAAAAAATAAATAGTAATACTAAATAAAACGTAATTTTTTTCTTCATGTAATTTACACAATTTCGCCGGACATTTAGATGGTATAATATAAAGATAGTTATTTTAATTTAATTTAATTTTGGCAATTCTTCGAAGTAACTTTCGGATATTTGTGTTTGGAAAAAGATTGCTTCTCCGCCGAAAAGGCGGATCGCAAAGACGGCTTATGGTATCTGAGTTCTATTAGCCGTTTAGTTCATTCACTATAAGCCAGCTCATTAATCCTACGCCCACTTCAAGGGCTTTCTCATCAATATCAAAAGTTGGCGTGTGCACGCCGGAAGTAATTCCTTTTGCTTTATTGCCGGTTCCCAATCTAAAAAAAACGCTGGGTACTTTTTGAGTAATGAATGCAAAATCTTCGGCGGTCATACGCAAAGGAAGCTCTTCCACATTATTATTTCCTAAATAATTTTGAGCTGAAGCAAAACACGCGTTTGTAAGATCAACATCGTTCACCAAAAAAGGGTAACCCTTTTCAATTCGCAGAAAAGATTCAATTTTATATTTATCTGAAATTGTTTTTACAATTTGTTTTAATTGGGCATGCACATTTTCTCGCCACTCTTCATTCATCGTTCTGAAAGTGCCCGCCGCTTCTACTTTATCGGGAATAACATTGGTTGCGCCCTTGCCTTCTATTTTCCCGAAGGCCACCACTGTTGGAATATTTTTTTGCGAAGCGTCGGCCAGCATAAACGTTTTATTTATTTCTAATAAAATTTCAGATGCTATAATTAACGGATTAACGTATTCCGCCGTCATGGCTGCGTGTCCGCCTTTTCCGTTCACCGTTAAATACAACTCGTCGGTACTTGCCATGTACATGCCCGATCTAAAACCAACCTTTCCTGTTTCCATAGTTGGAAAAACATGCAGGGCAATTGCCTTATCTACTTTCGGATCTTCTAAAACGCCGTCCTGTATCATTAAATTGGCACCGCCCGGCAATACTTCTTCGCCGGGTTGAAACATAATTTTTACTGTTCCCTCCCACTCTTCTTTTAGGTCATTTAAAATAAATGCCGCGCCCAATGCGCATGCGCAGTGCACATCGTGGCCGCAAGCGTGCATTACACCCGCGTTGCAGGACTTATACGAAACATTATTTTTTTCTTCAATAGGTAAAGCGTCCATATCGGCGCGCAGTAAAATAGTTTTCTTTTCCGGATTTTTTCCTTTTATTAAAGCAATAATACCGGTTTTTACATGGCCGGTTGTAAAAGAAATTCCCGCCACGCTTAATTGTGCCTGGATATATTTTGATGTTTCAAATTCGGCAAACGAAAGTTCGGGATGTTGATGCAAATGTTTTCTTATTTCTAAAACCTTTGCAAAGTAATTTTTTGATGCGGCTTGTATTTTTTCTTTACTGATCATTATTTTTTATTTTGCCACAAGGGCACTAAGACACAAGGTTTCACAAAAAACATTACTTGTTCTTTGCGGCTTTGTTACTTTTTGGCATTTTTTGAATAACTCATTTATTCCACAACATTTTTATTCCGATCAAAATAAGCATTGCGCCAAAGATCTGTTTTACAATTTTTGTATCAATAGCAAGTATTGTTTTGCTGCCAAAATAACTTCCTATAAAAAAAGTGGCGCCAATAATAAGCGCCGTTTTATAATCAACAAATCCGCCTTTATAGTAATTGTAAACACCTAAAATACCAATGGGAAATAAGAACATGAACAGCGTGGTGCCTTGGGCCATTTTCTGATTCATATTTAATAAATAAACCAAAATAGGTACAATTACAATGCCACCGCCAATTCCAATTAAACCGCTTAAAAATCCTGCTACTAATCCTGCTGCAAGTAAAATTAAAATTTCGGCCATATTAAAAATCTGTGGTTAATGAAAGGCCTATCACACGTTTCTGAATTTTCATGGCGTCAATTCCCCAGCCAAAATCAAGGCGAACAAAATAGCCTAATAATCTTGATCTGAAACCAAATCCAACACCCGCAACCAATGGGTTTTTAGGATCTGTTACCGTAACAATTACACCTGTGCCTTGTTGCACATATGTTTTTTCGTTCTGCGTATTTTCATTGCTCAGCGGATTTAAGCCGTACCATGCCATTCCAAGATCGCCAAACCCTATTACTTGCAAATTATTTAAGAAATCGGATTTTAAAGCTTGTGCCGCGAAATAACGAATGATAGGAATGCGTAACTCAGAATTAAATACAACAAAATTATTTCCGTTGCGGATATTTTGTTTAAAGCCGCGCATATTTGTCGCCAATGTTTGAAAACCGTATTGATCGGGTTTAACAATATTAATATTATTATTAAACGAAGGGTTCATCCAATTATCAACTCCGCCTAAATAAAATATCAACCTATCCGTGCCTAAAGAGTTACCGCCGGCTAAACGATTACACCAAACAATTTGCCTGTGTATTTTTTGATAATACCTTGCGTCAAATCCTGAAGTAAAAAGATCACGCCTTTTTGTATCGGCAAATCGCCAATACTCTGTCCACACTTTAAACCTGAAGCCGTTCATAATGTTTAACATTACTTTACGGGTATTATCAAAAATATATTCTACCCTGGTTCCGGCCATGTTTTGGAATATTGGTTTAATAGGCAAAGTAACATCTCCGTTAGATAAAATAGTTGCTCGGTCGTTACGATACAATACTGAAAGCCGCACTGCCGCTACCGGACTGAACGGATACTTAATTGAATATTTAACCGTGCTTGTATTTATTTTAGCGAAAATGCCTGCCGAAATATCTGTGAACACAGGCACTCTGGCAAAGGTTTGCCTGTCAACTAAGACCTGATGATCCCATTGTTTTTTGCGTTGCTCCCACGATAACATAAATTCGTTATCGAGCGATGGATTAATTCTAAAACCGCCAATAATACGCATGTCTTCAAACAAATCGCTTATTGCGAGTTTAGTTAAAAAATTAAACCCGGGCTGCAGATAAATTGGTGACGTGCCGCCGGCGAAATACTGATAGTTATTGGCGAGAAAAGAATTATCAAATTGCGTTACAATATAATCGGTATAAAACGAGGTGAAATAATTTTTTTGAATTGGGAATCTGAAAGCAGTAGCTGTTGATTTTTTTGCAGTGCTGTCTTTTTTTAGCTTTGGATTTTCATCAACCGGCTTGGTGTTTTCTTTCCCCTTCTCACCCTCCAATTTATAATTATCAAAATCTATCCCTTCTTGTTTATTGCCATCGCCGCTCTGTGGCTGTGAGGTAACGTCGGATGGCTTTAATTCTCTGTAATTATTAGGGTCGGCAACTATTGGCAATACATTTATATTTGCTTTAAAATAAGTATTTGCAGGCTCTTTTATGTTAATTTCATTCAAATTAACAGTAATGGGCGTTACCAATAGCATGTCTTTTCCATTGGCATAAATTACTTCGGCTACATGTGTGAATTGATTATTAATATGCTGTTCAAGTATATTGCGTGCGTAATTTGTTACAGGTTTCGATTTAAAAAAATATCTGAAATGTTCCGTGGTATCTACAAAGGCAATAGAGCTGTCGAACTCAGCAATGTAACGGTTATAAATTCCGTTTTTTTCGCTGAGATACGCTATGTAATTGCTTTTATATCCCTGAGGCTGCGTTTCGTTCACATCGGGTGTATTGCAAATGCGCACCAGATTTTTATTGTTGAACGGATAGTTTGCCATGAACAGATCCATATTCCTGTTTATCTTATAAAAATATTGTGCGTCGTCTTTCGCCTTAATGGTATCGTTTAAACGGTTACTTGCAAACACAACATGTTTGTTTCCCTTAACAAAAACCGGATTGCCATCATCCCAAATATCATTGGTTAACTGTTCAATTGCGCTTGTGTTAAGTGAAAACACAAAAATATCGCTTTGGCCTTTTCCTTTTTTAACCGCGCTCATTACAATTTTTTTTCCATCGGGACTATAAGAAAAACTATTTATTTTTTCGAAGCCGGGTAAAAAACGGATGACTACTTCTTTTGATTCAATATCGTAATTATGAATAACGAGCTGATCCTTTTTTTCGTAGATCATGGTTATCATTTTATTGTTGGGATGCCATGCTAATAAAGGATAACTGTAATCGTCTATCTGCTCTAGCTTGGGGCCATATTTTAATATTCGTGTTTTCTTTTTTTCGCCAAACACTTTTGTATAAACTTTTATTTGGTTCAATTCATTTACCGCGTACACCACGCGTTTTCCATCCGGACTTAATCTTAAACCATAATAATGCCTGAAAGACTTATAGCGTTTTAAAACGCTGTTGTTATTTATGGGAGAGGTACGCAGCGAATCTTTATAAATAAATAAATGCCGGTTAAAGGCATCGGTAAAATCGTAAATTAAATTTGCTTGAGAAACGCCCAATATAAAAACAAAGGCCGGATCGGGATTGCGGTGCACCCTTGTAACATAAAGCAATTGCTGGATTACAGTTTCGCCGTAGGTTGCAATAATATAACTCCATAAAGCATGTCCGGCGTTTTCGGCCTGTTTACCGGTGAGCCGGTTAAAGCTGTTAAGGTGATCGTTCTTAATGGCATCATACAATAAGTTGTCGTTATAACTTGTCCAACCTTCGGCTAAATATTTTACAAGCCCTTTGGTAAACCATGGCGGTAAATTTAAGAGGGTTGAATTGCGGATCATTTCGCGTGCGTTACCCCCGTAAAGTAATTGGTTCAATAATAATTCGGCCAACACCGAACGGATCTGTTGATCAAGATCTGTATGCGAACCGTTAAAGAAAATGCTTACTTTATCGCCAACAATTTTTGTAACACCACCGGTATTACTATTCTCATCGCTGCTAAGCCCTAAATTACTTTGTTTAAAATCGTTTTGATTGTTGTAAACCAAAATATTTATTTTGTCTTCAAAAGGCGCGTCTAAACGTTTTTCAATAAGGGCGAGTTGTTTGTTCACCGAAACCGAAACATATTTGGCAATTTCATTTCCACCTTGGTAAGAGTATACGCGGTAACGTTCATAATCAAAATAGGTCCAGATAAAATTTTGATATTGAATACGGTTTTTACCAAAATCCATTTGATGCCCGTAATTAAACTGACATTTTCCATAAAAATGAAACACTAAAATGAATGATATTATTCTTAACCTCAAACCAATAACAAATTACCAAATAAATGTACAAATATTTGTTTAAATAACTAAAGGATTTTGGAGTTTTATTATTGTAATTAAGAATACAAAAGATGTTAAATCCCCGAAAGAAGCATCCTGAGCTTTCCGGTCTATGAATTTGCAAGGTTTATCGGGGTTTTATCCTGCATTTTTTTTATATGCAATAATCATTGAACTTTAACGTTTTATCTCGCCAATTAAAGCTTTTTACAAGTAACTTTGTTACAAGATTTAAGGAATGATACAGCAAAACAAAATATTTTTATCGTTTACAAAAAGATTTGTTATTGCATTTTTTCTTTTGTCGGTTCAATGCAGAGCTCAGGATACGGTTGTAAAACGTAATTCGGAGAAAATTATCGCGAAAATACTTGAGGTATTACCTTCTGAGATAAAATACAAAATGTTTAATTATCAGGATGGACCATTGATCACGGTTCCCAAATGGGAATTGAAAGAAGTGATTTATAAAAACGGAATGCGCGAAAATTACGACAGCACGAAACCTCCCGTTGCGGTAAAAGAAATTGAACCTAAAAAAGATCTTTCAATTTTTATTTCGGGCAAATTTTATTATTACAAAGCATTACGCATTACCGAAAGCGATATGCTGGAGGTAACAAAATCTGTGAAAGATAAAAGAGTATTGTCCGCGCATAAAAAAACTCGCGAACTACGATTTACAAGACAAGCTTTTACGGGAGCGGGAGTTGCTTCGGGCGCTTTAGGCTTGATGTTCTTTACCGGTATTATACCTTTAAACAATGGCAGCGCGCCCATGAGCGGCACCGGAAACCGCGGTTCCAGAAGAGGAGGCCAAAATAGCGCCCTAACTACATACAGGCATACGGTTGGTGGTTATTTTATGCTCACCGGCCTGGGATTAGGAGTGGTTTCTTTGGTGTTTAAATTCGAAGAGAGAAAACACGCGCACCTTACAGTAAAATTGTACAACAAAACTTTGGGCGAATAAACTACTCCAGCATCTTCAAGTCGCCCACAGCATTACCCGCAATGCCTTTAATAGAACCATAAAACTGAACGGTATTGGCTAATACTTTATCTAATTGTTTTTCGCGTTCTTTCCAGATCTTATCCATTTGCATTTTTTCCCTGGTAATACCGTCCTTTAAAGATAAAAAACCTTCCACAACGGCTTCAATATTTTGGCGAAACTCAACACCCGTTAAATAATTATACAACACGTGCATTTTTTCGGTTTTATTTTCTTGTGTAACAAGTGCCGAATTAATTTTAATTAAACTATCGCGCAATACATGGGTTAAAGGTTTTACTTCCGCAAAACGGCAGATCCAAACGCCTTCTTTAAAACCAAAGCTTTGCATATCTTTTGGCAAAACCTCTGAAACAATAATGGCAATATCGGCTTGCTGCCCACGCATATCCGCTTTCAATTTTTCAATCCATTCGTTTGTAAATGCTTTGGTGCGTTTACTCTCAAAAATTATTTTTCCTACTGTTTGAGCCGAACCATTCTTAACATGTAAAATGCAATCGGCGCCTTTTACACCTTTGGCTACTTCTTCAATCACATCAAGCGGAAATGTGCTGCGCAATAATTCTTCCAAGGCCAGTTCGGCCACTTCGCCCTGTAATTGCATACTGCCTTGCTCTGATTTACGCTGCATTTCTTCGATCAGTTTTTTCTGGTCTTCCAGTTTTTTTTCGTATTCCTTTATTGCTAAAGAATTACGTTCCTGTTCCTGCTTTTTTATAATTTCGGTCATTGCAGTTCTTTCTTCCGCCATTTTTTTCTGTACAGAAATATCCAACTCCGCCTCTTTATTTTTAAGTTCCTGTTCCTTTTTTAAAAACTCAAGTTCTTTTTGGCGCGAAACTTTTAGTTTTTCTTCACTTTCCAGCTTTGCTTCGGTTAACATTTTAACTCTTGTTTCATAATCGTCCGAAATTGATCTTCTTACCGTTTCCTCGAGGTTTAATTTTTGTTTACTTAACGAATCTGTGAGTTGCTGTTGAAAAGCATCTTCCTTTTTTTTATACTCTTCCTCCTTCTTCGCCTGCCATTCCTTGGCTTTCAGGTTCAGATCCTTTTGCACTTCGTCGCGAAAGGCATCGGTAGCCTCAAACTCATAGCTGCAATTAGGACATTTAATTGTTGAATTATTACTCATAACATAACCTGATTTTATGCTAATTTATAGTTTTTATTTTTTTTATTTGCTTCTATTTTTCAAACATTAATAACATGCGAGAATTAATTTTTGTGAGGCACGCTAAAAGCGACTGGGGAACCGAGTTTTTAAAGGATATTGACCGCCCTTTAAATGAGCGAGGGTATACCGATGCTTACTTGATGAGTAAATGGTATTTAAAAAATAAAAAAAAGCCCGAAATCATTCTAACAAGCACTGCCACACGCGCCTTGAACACCGGGCTTATTTTTGCAAGAACGCTGGAGTTAAATATGAGCAATTTTTTTATGAATGAAAAAATTTACGAAAGCAGCGTTTTAAATTTAGTATCCATAATTCAAGCGCAAGGTTCGGCGGTAAAATCTGTTATGTTATTTGGCCATAACCCCGGCATAACCGAAACCTGCAATGCATTAACAGACGATCTTTTTTTTGATAATTT
>JANYBY010000412.1 GCA_025360565.1 Bacteroidota bacterium | reverse complement strand
AAAAAGCCGCTCTAAATGCTAATCTATCGTACCTATTATATACCCATAAAGATATTCCCAGTAAAGATATTCATGGTATTTCCAATTCTCTTTTGGTTTTGAATGAAATTGATCTGGCGGAAAAAAAACCGCAAAAAGCTTTGGATGATCTTATAAAATCTAAACCTTTTATCGACAGCTTAAATTATCCTCATTTAAAAATGGCCTATCACCTTCAATGTTCCGAAACCTATAAAATGCTTGGTAAATTTTCTGAAGCGCTCGAACATCGCATCCTGTTTCAATCTTTTAGTGATACCATGGCACTTAATAAACTTAAAGGCAAAATGCTTGAAATGGAAGTGAAATACGATATTGGAAAAAAAGAAAATGAATTAAAACAAAAAGATTTTGAATTAATAGCGAAAAGCAAACAAAGAAATTATTTAATAGTGATCATAGTTGTTGTTTTAATACTATTTGGCATATCTTATAATGCTTATTCGCTAAAGAGAAAGGCAAATACATTAATTTCGGAACAAAAAAAATTGGTGGACGAAAAGCAAACCGAAATTTTAGATAGTATTCGTTATGCAAAACGAATTCAAACAGCGCTCATCACCAACGAAAAATACATTGATAAAAATTTAAACAGGTTAATGAAAGATTAGTTATTAATAATTGGAATTTAAATTCATGCCAAAAAAAAATAATTTTACACTACTTTTTTTCTGCGTTGCCATTACATTTTGCAGCGCTCAAAATTACGTTTCAACCTACGCCGGCAACGGAACGCCTGCGCTCATTAATGGCGATACGGCTGCTGCCCGTTTTAAAAATCCGTTTGGCATGTGTATTGATAAATTTGAAAATATTTATGTGGCCGATGCCGGAAATAATTGTATCCGCAAAATAACTCCGGGCGGAATAGTAAGTACCCTCGCCGGAACAGGCGTGGCGGGCTTTTTAGACGGGCCGGCTGCTTCGGCGCAATTTAACAGTCCAACCGGTGTGTATGCCGACGATTTAGGAAATGTATATGTAGCCGATTTTTTAAATCACCGCATCCGAAAAATTTCTTCAACAGGAAGTGTTACCACCATTGCCGGCGATGGCACAGCGGGCTATCTGGACGGTGCGGCGGCAACAGCACAATTTAATTACCCAAGAGGTATTGTTAGAAATAAATCCGGTGCATTATTTGTTGGCGACAGTTGGAATCATCGGATCAGAAAAATATCGGTAACCGGAACAGTTAGCACCTATGCCGGCGGTGGCGGCGCAATGAGCGTTGGTAGCGTTGGAGCTTTATTGAACGCACAAGATACGGCAGCGCGTTTTTACACACCCGCCGGATTAAGTATTGACAGGAACGGAAATGTATTTGTGGCCGACGCGTATAATCACCGCATTCGAAAAATTGATACTTCACGGGTTGTTTCCACAGTGGCGGGCAGCGGGCCAACCGGTAATGGCAGCGGAGGTTTTTTAAACGGGCTTGTGGCCAATGCCTTATTAAATACCCCCACCGAATTGTATGTCGATAGTGCAGGAAAAATATACATAGGTGACACCTTCAATAACCGTGTAAGGCTTGTTAGCACTGGGGTGGTAAGTACCTATGCGGGCAAAGGCCCCGCAGGCTTTGTGGATGATATGGATACCCTCGCTAAATTTAATTATACAAGGGGTGTAGTTTGTAATGCATCAAGCAGTAAGGTTTACGCGGCTGATTACAATAACAATGCTGTCCGCAAAATAGCTTTTGGCACTTTTGTCGGAATAAATGAAATGGCTCTGAAAAATGAATTATTAATTTATCCTAACCCGGTTAAAGAATATCTGAATTTTTCTCCTGAAAATAAATTTCAAAGCACCGAATTGGACGTAAAGGTGATCGATGTACTTGGGCGCGAAACATGTTTTTTAAATTTTAATTTAAACCGATCATTGCCGCTAAATAAATTTCTCCCGGGCATTTATACTTTATTTATTTCCGGAACTGACTTTAAGATCACAAAAAAATTTATAAAAGAGTAATTGAAAAACCTTATCATATATTTATTTTTAGCATCTGTTGTTATTTTGCCGCGGAAATTATCTGCACAAGCAAAAATGGATTCGCTTAATGCACTTTTAAAAACAACAAAAGAAGATACCAACAAGGTAAATATACTTTACCAGTTAAGCGAAGAATGCGATGAGGAAGATATTTTAAAATATGCCGAGCTCAGTTTAAAACTTGCCGAAAAATTAAACTACAAAAAAGGAGTAGCGTCTTCTTTGCATAGTATTGGAAGAGTTTATTTCGCATTAAAAAAATACAAAGAGGCGGAATATTATACTCGCCGCTCGCTCAACTTATCTAAAGAATTAAATTACCCGCTAATAATTCGCGGGGCAAGTCTCCTTTTAAAATCAATATACAAGGCAACCGATAAATACAAAGAAAGCCTCGACATGTATCAGTTATATATTGCTACTAACGATAGTTTAAACGTTGTTGAAACTCAAAAGGCAATGATAGAAAAACAAAAAGAACCGGTAGAAGAAAGAAATGTGATCGTATTAAGCAAACAAAAAGAGATCTTAGACAGTATACACTACGCCAAACGCATTCAAACGGCTTTAATAACCTTAGAGTTATACATAGAAAGAACATTAACAAAACTGATAAAAGATTAATTCATAATACATGAAAATACTGTTAAAATTTATTTTTACTCTTCTTTTAATTACCTCCGGCAGGGCGTTTTCTAAATCAAATAAATTGGATAGTCTTGTCGCGGTCTTTAAAACAATGCGGTCAGACTCCGGCAAAATATCATCTGCCCTTAAAATATATTACGCCGGGCAAAAATATGATCCAACCGACACTTCGTATTTAAAATTTATGCGAATAGCGTATAATGAAACTCAATATTCAACAAACACCGGATCAAAATGTATACTTATTTCAAAAATAGCTTATTCTTATCACACGGTAGGCATGAACGAAGTTTCGCTCAAATATTGTCAGGAAGCATTTGCTATTGCTAAATCATTAAATAATGAGTACCAGGTTATTGAAATATTAATACAAATCGGAAACGCATATGCTGCCCTACGAAAACACAGTGAATCAGAAAAATTTCTTTTGCAAGCTCTTGAACATGAAAAGAAATCAAAAAGCATACATCAGCGTGTGCGGATATCTGATGGCTTAGGTGCTCAATATCACGACATGGGCAATTATGAAAGATCCCTTAAATATTTTTACGAATCAATGAGCAATTATGAGTCACTAAAAGATACTGCAAAAACTATAAGTGTTCTAAAAAACACCGCCTTGGTTTATGAAAGCCTGCAAGACTATGAAAAAGGAAGACAACTACTCTTAAAAGCCCTGCCGATGGCTTTTTTACAAAAGGATTCGTCTACTATCGGAGGTATTTATGGCGCGATTGGAGCCAATTACCAAGCCGCACTTAAAATGGATTCGGCTTTATTTTATAATAAAAAGCAAATATCATTTTATAATACGGAAAGGGATCAGGAAAACATGGCAATGGCCTACGGTAATTTAGGGATCATTTGTAAGGGTCAAAATGATTTTGCAAGTTCTAAAAAATATTATTTAAAAGCTTTAGAGATCTTTAAGGCGAAAAAAAGTTACAGGCTTATAACAATTTCTTATGTGAATTTGGCTGAATTATTTTCGGCCACTAAGAATTATAAAGAAGCCATAAAATTATTTGATGAAGTAATTAAAGAAACTACGGCCAGCAATGAAAAGGATATCTTAATTGCTGCACACCAGGGAAAATATGGCGCATACTTGGGCCTATCAGATTATAAGAACGCATTAGCCGAATACATTTTGTACAAAGTGATCGATGATAGCGTAAGAGATGGGAAAAACATTTCAAAAATAATGCGACTCGAAAACAAATATGAATTGGGCGAAAAAGAAAAAGAGAATGAAGTACTCAAAGCGCAGAATAAAATTAAACAGGCGGAGATAGCCGTTTCGCAAGAAAAAGAAAAACGTACAAAATTAACCTTGTATTGGTCACTATTAGTGCTAATTATTATTCTAATTTTGGCCGGCGTTACCCTACGAAGTTTAAGGCGAAATAAGTTACAGAATAAGATCATCAGTGAACAAAAACTAATCGTGGAGGCAAAGAATAAAGATATTATTGACAGTATTCATTACGCCAAACGAATACAAACTGCTTTGATAACCTCTGAGTTATACATAGAGAAGAAGCTAAATAAACTGGCAGATCAAAAACAATAAGGTAAAAATAAATTGATAGTTTTTCATCAAAATAAAGCACTCATTACATTATGACTAAAAAATATTTATCGTTTTTTTTGATTTTATTTTCGCTTTGTTCATTTGCCCAAAACAAACAGATCGACTCCCTTAAAAAACTCAATCAAACTCTACCCGAAGATACCAATACTGTTTTGCGCATTTTTAAAATTGCCGAGATCACTTTCAAAAAAGATCTCGCTCCCGATACAGTATTGATAGCTATATTAAGATCTTCTATTCCCATTGCTCAAAAATTAAATTACAATAAAGGCTTATTAGATGTTTATTTAAAAATTGCCTTTTATGCCAGGTATTCAGGAAATTATTCCATCAATCATCAATACCTTGATAAAGCGTTTGATATTTGCGTGAAAACAAAAAATAAAAACGGCTTGTTTAACGTTTACAATTCGAAAGGTAGCGCTTTTTACGGCCAAGGAAATTACGCCGGTGCTGCCGAGAATTATTTTAAAGCCTTAAAGATCGCCGAAGAATTAAAAGATGATTCTAAAATTGCAAGTGCCAATAATGGCCTCGGCAATTTATATGTTGATCAAAAGGATTGCCAAAAATCGGTATTCTATCATCATACAGCTCTTATGTTAAGATTAAAGTTAAACGATACCCTGCGCATTTCGCACAGCTATTTAAATCTTGGCAACTGTTATCTTACTTGCCGAAATTTTGATTCGGCCATGTATTACTTTTCAAAAGCCCTTCAAATTCAGATCATAAAAAATAACAAAGTAGGCCAAGCATATTCCTACAATAATATCGGCGAGATCTTTTTCATGAAAAACTTATTCTCTTCGGCTTTGGATTATTATAAACGGGGCAAAAAATTACTGGAAAACAGCCTCGACATGAGTGAGATAACAAGTAACCTTGCGTGTATTGGCAAGGCCCATCTTAAATTAAAAAATTACGACAGCGCTTTAAAGTATTTTAATGAAGCAAAAGTTTTAGCCGAAAGATCCGGACAATTACAACACTTGCAAACAGTTTATTCCGGACTTACGGAAATTTATGAATCAAAGAACGATTTTAAAACCGCCCTTTACAATAACAAACTCTTTCAAACAGTTAAGGACAGTATAAACGGAAAGGAAAGTGCAAAAAAAATAGCTTCCATAGAGTACAACAACCAGATAGCCCAGTCAAAAAAAATTCAGGAACTAGAAGATGAGAAAACAAAGATATTGCACGAGGCACAATTAAAAAAACAAAAAAATATAATTTACTCCATTTTAGCAGGCCTAATAATATTAGCCGTCTTTTTAGTTTATGTTTACCGAAATTATAAAGAAAAAGAAAAAGTGAACAAAATTATACGCGCCCAAAAAAGGGAAGTAGAAGATAAGAATCAGATCATTGAAGAAAAACAAAAGGAGATCTTAGACAGTATTCATTACGCCAAACGTATACAAACCGCCCTCATTACTTCAGAAATGTATATTGATAGAGCCTTGAATAAATTAATGAGATAGAACGCCCCATTAATAAAAGATTTTTTTACAAATGTTCGGTATCAGAATAAAAATCTAACTTTAAGGGCTTGAAGGAAAGTATAAATAATGAGGCAGAATTAATCGCATCTATTAATGAGATTAACGATGGATTTTGGGAACAAAGAGGTAATATAACCGTTGAGATCGATCCAATGGCATTATGCGCTGAAGCACTTGAAAAAGCAAGATCAATAAATTACACTTACGGTGTTGCCAGATGTTACCTTAGTTTAGGTATAGGCACTTTTATTTTAAAGCACAATGCCGAAAGCTCTTTAAAGTTATTAAACCAAGCGCTTCCAATATTTAAGGAACTGGATGATAAAAAATGGATCGCAAATACCCTGCTTACTTTGGCAATTATTACCAACAGCAGTGGAAAACCTGAAGCGGCTTTATATTACGCCTTAAAAGGAATCGAGTTTTTTGAAAAAAATGAAGAAAATTCTTTAGATTATGTAAGAGCTTATTATATAACAGGTACAGTTTACAAAGATCTTAAAAAATATGCCGACGCCGAAAAATATTATAAGACCGGAGTCAGATTTGATTCGCAAAATAATATGTGGAGCGGCCGTATATACACAGGCTTATCAAATATATATACAGAAAACGGCCAATACGAAAAAGCGCTTGAACTTGGCTATAAGAGCTTGGATATACTGAGATTTGAAAAAAATAATATTGGCGAAAGTCGCGCCCTAAGCGACATTGGGGCAATTTACAAGAAGTTAAAAAAATACGACGAGGCTCTTAGGTATTTTTCTGAAGGATTAAAAATAAGGGAAGATGTGAATATGAGGCCCTTTGTTTTGGGGAGTTTGATAGATATAGCCGCTACTTATATTGATAAAGGAGATAAAAAAGAAGCCATCGCCTTTTTTTTAAAAGCCGAAGTGATTGCCTTAGAAACCAATCTTCCGGTGCGGCTTGCCCATGTTTATCAAAGTCTGGCAACACTTTACAAACTCACTAATAATTATACCGATTCAATAGACTATTACGAAAAATTTATTCAGCTTACTTTAGAACTAAATCGAAAAGAAAGTGAAACAAAAATAAGTAATTTGCAAAGTTCTTTATTGCATGAAAAAGAACAGGAAATTGAAAGGCTTAAAAATGTAGAACTAAAAAACGCCTATAGGCTCATTACCGAAAAAAATAAAGAGATAACAGATAGCATTGAGTATGCCAAACGAATTCAAACTGCATTGATCACATCCGAAATTTACTTTGAAAAAAGTTTAAATAAGTTGATAAAAGATTAAATTACTACTTTTATGTTTCGTATCCCATTCAATAGATAAACAGACTTTAAGCTTAATTAATAACGCAGTTAACAAATTGCCTTAAGTTGCCAAAGCTAAGTTTATAGGGATTAAAATATAATCAAAAGCCAAAATAGTCGCGGTTCAATCACTCTATCAGCATTTTCCCTAATTTTATCCTTCTTCTATCCTACAAACCGGCAAATTTACCTATATTAGAAGAGTATTTTTTAGTCGTTAATAGACATTCGGATTTAAAGTGAGATCAAAAATCATATTTCTTTTATTAGCGCTCATCTTTTGCCGTAATTTTTCCGCATCTACCAAAGATTCGTTAATTAAAATTATTAAATCCGCCACGGCTCATGATACCGCTAAATATTACGCGTATTACGATCTGGCATGGGAGTATATTTATTCCGATCCTGACACTACTTATCTGCTAGCCAAAAAAGCTTTATTTCTCGTAAAAAAATTTAATAACAAACGAAATCAGCCTAAAGTTTTAAATCTTTTTGGCGCGCACTTTCAAGTTAAAGGCGATTATTTTCAGGCCATAGATTATTATCAAAAATCTTTAAAAATTGGAGAACACCTACACGACCCTAACTTAATGTTGATCGCTTATGGC
>JANYBY010000395.1 GCA_025360565.1 Bacteroidota bacterium | reverse complement strand
CCAAAAATAAACACAGATACTACTCAAATTACAAGCCCGCTTTCTAATCCTTAACTTAATGACATTGCCCGGAGGGGTCGAATATTCAAACACAAACGATCACATCCCGATAAGCATAACGATATACCAAGGTTAAACAAGTTTTCCTCCGTTTATCCCTTTTTTCTTGCAAAAAAAACCGAATTGCATATATTTACTTTAAATAAAAAAACCATGCTTTTAAAAATATCAAATCTCAGCAAGCTTTATCCCGGCGGCATTAAAGCGCTTTCAAACGTTGATCTTGAAATTACAAACGGAATGTTTGGATTGCTTGGCCCGAACGGCGCCGGTAAATCAAGTTTAATGCGCACCATTGCAACTTTGCAGGAGCCAAGCGAAGGTTCTATTTTTTTGGATGAATTGGACGTGCTTAACAATAAAGAAGAAATGCGCAAAGTACTTGGGTATTTGCCGCAGGATTTTGGTTTTTACCCAAAAGTAAGTGCCGAAGATATGTTGCACCATTTTGCTATTTTAAAAGGCATTTCAAATAAAGCCGAGCGTAAAGAAGTGTGCGATGCTTTATTGAATCAAACAAATTTATTCGAAGTTAAACACCGTTATATTGGCGATTACAGTGGTGGTATGCGTCAGCGTTTTGGTATTGCCCAGGCTTTATTGGGAAATCCGAAGTTGGTAATTGTGGATGAGCCCACAGCCGGACTTGATCCACAAGAAAGAAACCGGTTCCATAATTTATTGAGCGAAGTGGGCGAGAACATTATTGTAATTCTTTCAACGCATATTGTAGAAGACGTGCGGAACCTTTGCACCAACATGGCGGTAATGAATTTGGGTCAATTGATGTTTAAAGGAAAAACTACTGAAGCACTTGAACAATTAAAAGGAAAAATTTACAGCGCCACGATCGCCAAAGAAGAACTGAATGATTTTCGCGGCAAGTACAAAGTTATTTCAACAAAAGTGTCGGACGGAAAAATAATTGCACATGTATTAAACGATTCTTTGCCGGGCAATTTATTTACACCCGTTGAGGCGGACTTAGAAGATGTTTATTTTTCATATATCAACGTAAATAAAAATTAAAATATGTTTAAAGAAATTTTTGTTTTCGAATTAAAACAATGGATAAAACGTCCGGGCATTTATATTTATTTTGGCTTGTTCCTTGTTTTATCTTTTTTGATCGGCGCGCTTATCGGTGGCTTATTTACCGGCATCTCAACCGATACCAATTCCTATATCAACGCTTCAGCAACCATTTCGGGCATTCTTACCTCGTTTAGCACCGATTATTTATTAGGATTAATTACCCTTTTAATTTGCGTGTCGTTAATGGCGGGCTGCGTGCAAAAAGATTTTCAGAATAATTGTTTCTCTTTTTATTTTACAAAACCAATTTCAAAATTCGATTATTTGATAGGAAGATTCAGCGCTTCTTTCTTGTTAACCTTTTTTGTGTTAACCGCTATCATCCTTGGGATCTTTCTTGCATTTTTATTTTCGCCGAATGATAATGGACAAATAGGGCCTTTCAGCTTCATAAACTTTTTTAAACCTTTTATGATTTTTTTGGTGCCGAACGCTTTTTTGATCGGCGCTATATTTTTTAGTTTGGTAACTTATACGCGCAACATGACGAGTGGCTATGTTGGAAGCCTTGTGTTTATTGTGGTTGCGGGCATTTCGCGTTCTATCACCGGCGATATTGACAATAAAACTTTTTCGGCTTTTATAGATCCTTTCGGTCAGCAGGCCTTGGAATTAGTTACGGAATATTGGACACCTTCAGAAGTAAATACGCGCCTTGTTCCATTTAGCAGTTATATTTTATACAACCGTTTATTCTGGATCGGCCTCGCTCTGGCCTTAATTTTATTTACTTATTTCCGATTTAGTTTTAATCAGTTTTTAAATCCTGTAAGTATTTTCAGACGAAAATCAAAACAAAGTACTTCGCAGCCTTCAAAAGGCATTCAGTCAATTGGGCATTTACCAAAGGTTACGCAGCTATTTAATTTTAAATTAGCATGGTTTCAAACTGTTTTTCTCACAAAATTTGAATTTACCAAGATCACCCGATCTGTTTTCTTTTACATCGTTATTGCCCTTTCCATGTTACTAACGGTGCTTATGTTAAAGTATTCGGCACTTATTTACGGAACCGTAACCTATCCTTTAACCTACCTTGCAATTGAAACCGGAAGCGGCATTTTTCGTTTCTTTTTACTCATCCTTGTTATATTTTATTCGGGCATTGTTATTTGGCGCGAGCGCGATAGTAAGGTGGATGAGTTGGTAGGAGCATCGCCAATTGGAAACGGTGTGTTATTTATTTCAAAATATTTATCACTTGTATTTTTATGCTTAACGGTTTACGCGGTTTGCATTATAACTTGTATTTTATTCCAGGCTTATTCAGGTTATTACCATTTTGAGATCGGGCTTTATTTAAGTGAATTGATAGGATTAAGAATTTTACCTGTATTAATTTTGGTTGGGCTTTCGGTTTCGCTGCAGGTATTTTTTAAAAACAGATATTTTGCCTATTTCGCAGTGGTAATATTTGTTTTGGGCTTGCCCTTAATTTTTAACGCGTTCGGATACAAAAACGATGCTTTGAGTTTTAATTCCGACGGACCGCAGCTAAGGTATTCGGATATGAACGGTCACGGACACACGCTGATAAACTTTTTTGTGTATAAATTTTATTGGCTTGGTTTCGTAGTAATAGTTGCCACATTGGCGGCGCTTATGTTTCATCGCGGCAGGGAAAATGCGTTTAAAACCCGATGGAAACTGGCGCGCAACCAGTTTAAGCGTTCGTATAAAATTGTAATGATCTTGGGGATGATCTCCTTTTTAGGCTGCGGGTCAATAATAATTTACAACACGCGTATTTTACATCCATATAAATCTGAAAAGCAGATCGAAAAAGAAGCCATCGAATTTGAGAAGATGTATAAAAAATACGAAAAAGAACTACAGCCAAGAGTAGTTGAATCTAATTTAAAAGTGGATATTTTTCCGGATAAATTAGGATGCGAAATAAAAGGGTATTATTATTTAAAGAATAAATACAAAGAGCCTATTAAAAGAATCTTTTTAAATATGCCGGTTGAGACAAAACGCTCTGTATATAGTTTAAGTAATAAATATAAAGTGTTTTTAAAAGATACGGCGAATGGTTTTAATGGATTGGAATTAGCTAATGCGCTTTTACCCGGCGATTCTTTAA
>JANYBY010000387.1 GCA_025360565.1 Bacteroidota bacterium | reverse complement strand
CAAAATACTTTTACTTTGTAACCCATTTCGGCTAAAGAGGCCGCGGCCGAAGAGCCCGCCAAACCAGAGCCAACAACAATTATCTCGAGGCTGCGCTTGTTGGCCGGGTTAACAAGATGAACTGTGGAACGGTACTTTGTCCATTTGTTTTCTAAAACCCCTTCAGGAACTTTAGCGTTTAATTTTGATGAACTTGCCATAATATTATTTACAATTTTTTATTTACGATTGAATTATTTTATTATTCCTAAGAACATGGTAACTGGCATTGCAGCAAATAATGCGCATACAATGATAGAGAACCAAAGGCCCGTTTTTTTAATGAGGGGCGTGTATTTTTTATGATTTAATCCTAACGATTGAAAAGCAGATTGAAAGCCGTGAAGCAAGTGAAACAACAAACTTGTTACGCCCACCAAATAAATTGCTACAAAATACCAGCACGCAAAAACTTCTTTCATACTGTTAAAAGTATTGTGTTCGGTATGCGAGAACACCGCCACTTTTGTGGGCACCCAAAAATTACCTAAGTGAACGACTAAGAATATTAAAAGTAAAGAACCTAAAATGCCCATTGAACGTGAATACCATTTGCTGTTAGCGGCACCATTTACAACTTCGTAAGGAGTAGGGCGAGCTTTACGATTTTCTAATGTTAATACCAATGCCTGAAAAATGTGCAGGAGCAATCCGGCAAATAAACCAATTTCGAGGATTCTTATTACTGGGTTGTGCGCCATAAAATCGGCACCTGCGTTAAATGTTTCGCCGCCATCGTTAAAAAAAATGGCGCTGTTTAAACTTACATGGATAACCAAAAAAGAAATAAGGAATAAACCTGTTATTCCCATTATAAATTTTTTGCCGATGGAGGAAGATAAAAATCCTGATTTTTTGCTCATAATACCTTTGAATTAATGCTTAATCCGCTTGTGGCGGACGAAAGCAAATGTATCATTCAAAAAACAAAGAATCAAGTTTTGTTGGGAGGACTTATAAAGAGAATTAAATGCGTTTTTTTGAGGAATGACAGGGATTTGAGGGCAAAAGGCTTATTTAGAATGGATTTAAATACTAAATTCATGTATTATTTCCCATTTTGTTTCCAGTCTTAGCAAGCAAAAGCCTGTGAAATCAAAATTTTCTTCAAACTCTGCCTTTTCATACCCTTCCCACAATTTATAAAAGAGTTGTTTTTTCAAATCTCTGAATGCAACGGTTACATGGGGCTTAAATCCGCGCATATCCTCAGCCTCATTAAATAAACCAAGTTGCCGGCGTGCGTACCCGCTCAGTTTTAAATGCAGATCGTTAAGATCCCCGCTTTTTTTTACATCTACAAAAATTATACGTGGCCGAAAACAATTATAATTTTTTAACTCGATTACAAAACGTCTTTCAAACATAAATTGCCCGAGTGTTTGTATCAATTCATTTTCTTTTTCGGTTTTCCATTCAAAAGGCCGGTGCAGGGTAATGTGCGCGGGACTGCGCAGGGCGCCCTTTAGGCCATGGGCAGTAAATAATTCCTGCTTAATGGATTCAATTTTTTTAAACACATTTTCAGGCGGAATAATAGCTATAAAATATTTTTTATTCATGCGAATATTACAATGTAAACATCCGTATTTTATGCTAATTTTGTATGTTTTGTAATTAACATTATGCAAATTATTATCCCCATGGCGGGCAAGGGCAAACGCATGCGCCCTCACACACTTACTACCGCCAAACCTCTTATCCCGGTTGCCGGAAAACCAATAGTGCAGCGGCTTGTGGAAGATATTACCAAGGTATGCGGCAAAAAAGTAAACGAAATTGCTTTTGTAATTGCGCCCGATTTTGGAAAAGAAGTTGAACAAAATTTAATAAAAGTGGCCGAAAGCCAAGGTGCTAAAGGGAGTATTTATTATCAGGAAGAAGCGTTAGGAACCGCACACGCTATTATGTGCGCGCAACAAGCCATTAAGGGGCAAACCGTAATAGCCTTTGCCGATACATTATTTAAAGCAGATTTTGTTATGGACGCCGAACAAGAAGGGGTTATTTGGGTGCAAAAATTGGAGGATCCGCGTCAGTTTGGTGTTGTAAAATTAAATAAAGATGGTGTGATTACGGATTTTGTTGAAAAGCCCGAAACATTTGTGAGCGACCTTGCCATTATTGGCATTTATTATTTTAAGGATGGAGATTATTTAAAAAGCGAATTGCAATATTTACTCGATAATAAAATTACCGAAAAGGGAGAGTATCAGCTTACCAACGCTTTAGAGAACATGAAAGCGAAAGGCACCAAATTTAAACCCGGGCAAGTTACCGAGTGGTTGGATTGCGGAAATAAAGATGCTACAGTTTACACCAATCAACGCCTATTGGAATTTGATAAGGGCAAAGATTTTTTAAAAGGAAAAAATATAAAAAATACCAACAGCGTTATTATTGAGCCCTGTTATATTGGAGATAATGCCGAGATCATAAATTCAATTATTGGTCCGCACGCTAGCATTGGCGCCAACAGTAAAATTGACAATAGCATTATTAAAAATTCTATTTTACAAAACAATACCAAAATAAATTCTGCCAATATTAAAAACAGTATGCTGGGTATTGGCGCTGAGGTTAAAGGCAGAGGATTAGACTTAAGTATTAGCGATTATACACAAATTGTTGAGTAAAAATTTGAGATATATAACGGTCTGCGTATTGATGCTGATTCTTTTTTCCTGCAAAAGCAAAAAACAAGCAAGCAGTGAAAAAACTCGCGAAACAATTGAACGAAAAATTGAAACTAATAATCAAATTCGTTTTGATGGTATGTATGTGGATGCCTGTGCAGCAAGAATGAAGGGCAATCTGGAAGAAGCATCGAAACTGTTCAGCGAATGTAAAAGAATTAGTCCCGATAACAATGCCGTTCAATACGAACTAGCCACCATTTATAAATTATTGGGTGTGAACGATCAGGCGCTATTATACGCAAAGTCCGCAGCGCAAGCCGAGCCAAAGAACGAATGGTATCAATTATTATTAATTGATTGTTACAATATTTTAAAGCAATATAATTTATCGGTAAAGGTGCGCGAAACGCTCGTAAAAAATTTTCCGAACAAAAGCGATTTTAAAGAAGACCTCGCCATTGAGTATGCCATTTTAGGATTGTTTGACAAAGC
This sequence comes from Bacteroidota bacterium, assembly GCA_025360565.1. Taxonomy (GTDB): domain Bacteria; phylum Bacteroidota; class Bacteroidia; order B-17B0; family Aurantibacillaceae; genus Aurantibacillus. Next base: position 4,330 of record JANYBY010000387.1, on the reverse strand, counting down.
GTTTAAAATTTATGAGGAGCTCGAAAAAATTTATGGTATTAACGAGCAGATAACTTTAAATAAAACAAAACTTTTAAAAAGTTTACGAAAATTTGAAACGGCGGAAGATGAGCTCCTGCGCCTCTCATCCACCAATGTAACCGAAACAAGGTATTATTCTTACCTGGCCGATTTTTACATTGAGCAGAACGAAATGGCAAAAGCAAAGGCCATGTACGATAAAATAATTTCTATCGAGCCCAATAATCCAATTGTAAACTTAGCGCTTCACGATTATTACAGTGGCCTGGGAAAAACGGCAGAAGCGTTTGAGTGTTTAAAAAAAGCGTTTCAAAATCCGGACCTGGACGCGGCCACAAAATGCACTATCGCGAATTCTTTTTACGATAGGATCGATGGCAAAGAAGGAAGTTATTACAGAGAGAACGGAGCGGTGCTTGCAAAAACTTTAGTCCACATTCATTCCGAATCGGCCGATGCAAACGCCATTTACGCTAAATTTTTAATGTTAGAAAAAAGAGTGCCTGAGGCGGCGGAATATTATTACAAGTCGGCCTTTAAGGAAAAAGGAAATTTTAATGTTTGGAATGAATTGCTCATAGCCTATAATATTTTGGGGCGGAATGATTCGGTTGAACACATCAGTGCCATTGCCATGGAACTTTTTCCTAACAGCGCGGGCTTGTATTTCAGAAATGGTTACGCCAACATTCAACTTAAAAATTATAAAAAAGCGGCGCAATCGTTAAAGGACGGATTAGAATTTGTTGACAGTAAATTATTGATGATGGATTTTTATGATAATATGGGCGACGCCTATTTTCAAATAAAAGAATATGAAAAGTCGGACAGAGCCTTTGACGACGCGTTGAAAATAGATTCGGACCACACTTTTACACTCAATCAATACGCTTATTACCTCTCGCTGCGAAAACAAAATCTGGATAGAGCCGAAAAACTTGCCAAGCACGCAAATGATCTATCGCCCGATAACAGAAAGTACATGGATACATACGGGTATATTTTATTTCAGCAAAAAAAATATAAGGAAGCCGAAACATGGCTGGCCGGCGCGATCAAATTTGGGCCAAAAGACCGCACTATTTTAGAACATTACGGCGATGTACTTTTTAAATTAAATAAAACGAACGAAGCTTTAAAATACTGGGAAGAAGCCAAAGCCGCAGGAGGAAGTTCGGATGAATTAATAAAAAAAATAAAAGATAAAAAGCTGAATGATTAAGCTCCTGATCAAATCTTTTTTTTTAATGGCGATCACCTTCATGGTTTTGTTCATCATCTCTTCCTGTAAACACAAAAAGAAAATTGTAAAAACCGAAAACAACCAAACGGTTACTGATACCTTGGCGGGCAAATGCAGGCTCGATTTTAAAAGTGCCAAAACGCTCACTAAACATGTTAAAGAAAATGAATTTGATTACAAGTGGGTGTATGCAAAGGCTAACGTTGAGTCGCTGGTTGATGGTAAAAGTGAAAATTTTGATATAAAAGTAAAAATAAGAAAAGACAGTGTTATCTGGGTTGAAATTGAAGTGATAGGAGGACTGATTGATGTTGCGCGTGTACTGATAACAAAGGATTCGGTTAAAATGGTGGATTATATTCACAAAACGTATTTTGTTGGGGATTTTAACTTTATAAACGAAGCGCTGCATGCCGATCTGGATTATGATGTGATCCAGGCAGTATTGTTTGGTAACAGCGCCGAGTTTGTTGACGAGGAAACTAAGTTAAAATCTGTAACCGATAGGGCAAATTGCCATTATTTACTCAGTACCGAACGTAAGCGCAGGCTAAGAAAGATTCAGCAGGGTGAATCGGAATTGAAAAAGGCCCTACAAACCCTTACCCTTAACCCTGATGGATATAAGATAATAAAAAATGAATTTATTGACCCAAGCACTAACAGAACCTTTATTGCCAACTATAAAAATTTTACCCAAAAAGACAGTGTTTATGCACCGTACAATGTTGATATTGATATAGTGGCAGAGAAAAAAGCGAACCTTAAAATTGAGTATGTTCGTATAGAGAAAAATAAACCGCAAAAAATAAGTTTAAAGATCCCTTCAAAGTATGACCCAATTCAAGTACAAAAAAAACCAAAGTAAAGGATTATTCATCCTAATTTGTTTATTTGTATTCGTTCTCGCTGCCTTTTCTCAAACAGGCACAAAGTCAAAAAAAGACCTCGAAAATAAAAAGAAGAGAATTACTGAAGAGATCAACGAGATCAACTCTATCTTAAACGAAACCAAAGCCAACAAAAGGTCTTCTATTGGCGCGTTGATAAACATCAACATGAAAATTGAAATGCGGCAGGAATTAATAAACACAATTAATGCCGAGATAGCCGAGATCAATAAAGATATAAAAGTCAACGAAAAAAGATCGCAAACATTAAAAAACACTTTAGAAAAACTAAAATCCGATTATGCCAAGATGATTATTTTTGCACAACGCAATCAGGATTCGTACAGTAAGCTCATGTTTGTATTTGCGGCGTCGGATTTTAACCAGGCATATTCCCGCTTAAAATATTTTCAGCAATATTCTGATTTCAGAAAAAAACAGGCCAAAGAAATTATTGAGACCCAAACTTTATTGCTCGCCAATATAGACCAGCTAAAGGAACAGCGCCACGAAAAAAATGTTTTACTGGGCACGGAAGAGGAAGAAAAAAAGAACCTTGATTCTGAAAAAGGAGAGCAGGAACAAGTGTTGACCGCGCTTCAGGAAAAAGAAAAGGAATTGAAGAAAGAACTGGAAAAGAAAAAGCAAGAGAGTGTTGAATTGCAACTCGCCATTAAAAAATTAATAGCCGATGAAATAAAACGCCGTGCCGAAGAAATGGCGAAGAGCGAAGCAACGGCCAGCGCGGCTAAAAAAGCAAAAGAAGAAAAGATAAAAAAAGTAAAGGATAAAAAGAACAATGTAAACACACATAACGATAACAATATTACCAAGGTAAAAGTGGAGGTTGAAAAACCGGAGATGAATGAAGCTGAAGAAGCCCTAAGCGTTGATTTTGTAAATAACAGGGGCAAGCTTCCATGGCCCGTTGGCAAAGGAGTAATTTGCGAAGGATATGGCGAACACGAACACCCTGCCATAAAAGGATTTATGATGTTTAACAGCGGTGTTGAAATTTGCGCTACGAAAGGCACAGAGGTGCGTGCCATTTTTGATGGCGAAGTAACAGGCATTGCGGTTTCGCCAACCGGCGGAAAATTGGTGATTGTAAAACACGGAGAATATTTAAGCGTATATTGTAATTTAACCGCGGTGCAAGTAAAAATGGGGCAAAAAGTTTCCTTAAAACAACCCATTGGCACAATTCTTTACGATGAAGACGAAAGTAAATCATCTATGAATTTTCAGATCTGGAAAGGACAAAAAACAATGGACCCAAGCGGCTGGTTGTTTATGCGTTAAAGGGAAAAAACAACCATCAATAGATCACTCTAAATTTTTCGTTTGAAATGGTTTCGCACGAATAAGTTCCAAGAGCTAGTTGTGCAGGCCCTTGCAACACATTACCATTCGCGTCAAATTGTGAGCCGTGACATGAACAATTGAATTTGTTTGAGCTTTGGATAAAACTGATGATGCACCCTGAATGGGTGCACGCCGAAGAAAAACATTTTATACCGGAAGGCGATTCGCGTTTTATAAAAACATCGTTTGAGCTGAAATTAAAATTCTTCATGCCGCCTACAATTGCAAGTTCGGGGTGAATGGCAGTTTCAACAACGAAAGTATTGTAAGTTTGCATCTCAGTACTTATCTCCTCCAGATCATCGCCGCTGATCTTCACCGAAAGGGGATCCTTGTTTGAAAACATAGTGGGGAGGATAATAACATACTTGCCAATTCCTGCCGCGATATTTTCCTCAATTAATTGCCAGTTGCCATTGCCGGTTCTTTTGCTTACCGAAATGAACGGAATGTTTTCTGATGCCCAATTTAATTCCAGTTGATCGTTAGCGTATACTTTCTGCGGAAAAGCAGTAATAAATTTTAACGTTTTAACCTTGGAACCAACATCTTTTCGGCACGCGGTAATTATAAATGAAATAATGCCGGCAAAAAGAAAGCGTAAATGTTCTCTTCTATTCATTGAAAGGAAGTGTTGACCGGTAAAAATAACGGATACTTCAAATAGCGATATTAAGGGAACATAAATACATGGTTAAAAAACAAGCTATTTATTCTTTGTGCGACCAATAGGTGAGGATCGATCCGGAGGAAAGTAATAAGTGCAGAGGAGAACTGAAATCGGAAAGATATCGAGAAGCGGAAAAAAATA
>JANYBY010000384.1 GCA_025360565.1 Bacteroidota bacterium | reverse complement strand
CTAAATGCGCTCGCCTATTTAATCGGCTTTAACCGTGATGAGATCCATGGCGGTATTTTTGGTTTTAACGCCCTTTTTTTGGGCTTAGCCATGGGTTACGAATTTTCGTTCAATTACTCTTTTGTACTTTTATTTGTTGCCGCTATAATAACCTTGTTACTTATTACCGTTTGGTTAAAGGGTTTATTTGCCATAAATAATCTGCCCTTTTTATCATTTCCGTTTATCGTTACATATTGGATGGTTTCATTGGCATCATCTAATTTTGCCAATATTCATTTGGATGAAAATCATATTTATGCTGTGAACGAGGTGATGAGGAACGAATCTTACTCCATATACCAGTTCATCCATTCGCTTGATGAAATGACGATCTCCCCATTGATCCTTATTTTCTTTAAAACCCTTGCGGGAACTTTTTTTCAAACGAGTGTTCTTGGCGGCATTCTTATTTCTTTGGGACTTTTATATTTTTCGAGAATAGCTTTTTCTCTTGCGGTAATTGGGTTTACGCTTGCCTATCTTTTTTATTCTTTGTTTGGGGCCGATGTTACCGACCTAAACTATAATTTAATGGGTTCTAATTTTATTTTTCTGGCAATTGGTATGGGCTGTTTCTTTTTAATACCCAACACTTACAGTTATATCACTGTCATTATCCTTATTCCTGTATTAATGCTAGTGCTATTGTCATTGGGCAAAATACTTTCGGTATTTCAGTTAAAAGCCTATTCACTCTCGTTTAGCGTTGTGTGCACTGCTTTTTTATTCTCCATCAATCAACGTTGGTTGCATAAATATTTGGCTGTGGTTACAATTCAATATTTTTCGGCTGAAAAAACAATTTATAAATATTTAAATTCCATTCAACGATTTAAGAATGAACATTTATACAAATTGGCTCTGCCTTTTGCGGGGGAATGGAACGTTAGTCAGGGCTACGACGGTAAAATAACGCACCTGGGAGATTGGAGCAAAGCGCTTGATTTTGTTATTGTGGATTCGAAAAATAATACTTATCGTGAACCGAATAATTTACGGGAAGGATTTTACCGGGAAAATTTTTACTGCTACAACAAAGAAATTTACGCGCCGTTTAACGGTTATGTTTACGATATAATTAATACGGTTGAGGAAAATGATATTGGAGATATTGATACCGACCACAATTGGGGAAACACCATAATTTTAAACCATTTAAATGGGTTATTCTGTCAGATAAGCCATATTAAAAAAGATTCGTTAAATGTATTCGTAGGGCAATATGTTACCAAAGGCACTTTACTTGCAACCTGCGGCAACTCGGGTCGTTCGCCTGAGCCACATATTCATTTTCAGCTGCAAACCATTCCAACAGTTGGTGCAAAAACTTTAGCATATCCAATTTCCTATTTTATTGAGAGAAAAGGGGCCGATAAATTTTTGCGCATTGCAGAGGTTCCAAACGAAGGCGCATTTATCAGCAATGTACAGGTAAACGAATTGTTGATCTTAGGCTTTTCGCTATTACCGGGCAATAAAATTTCTTTTCTAAAAGAAGGAAGCAATACTGTGATACATTGGGAAGTTTTTACCGATGCCCTTAACAGAACCTATTTGTTTTGCACTGAAACAAAGTCGCACGCTTACTTTATAAACGATGGCGTAATGCTATATTTTACAGATTTTGAAGGAGACAAAACTTCATTACTATTTCACTTTTACCTTGCTTCTTATCGTCAGTTGTTAGGTTATTATCAGAACATAACGGTTACCGACAATGTACCGCTTGTGCATTTCAATAATAAACTGTTTCAATTCTTTCAGGACTTTATAGCGCCCTTTTATTTGTTCACTAAGGCCAATTACACTTCCAAATTCACTTACGCCGATAACATATATGCGCCGCAAAAATTATTGATCGCTACTGAAGTTGAAACAAAAGTGTTTAACTCTTCTTTTAAAAAAATTAATTTTGAAATAGAACTGAATCATCAAAGAATACACCGATTTACAATACATAGCAAAAATAAAAGCGAAACTTACTTTACTTTATGATTAACTAATACAATAAATTAACAAGATAATAAATATTAATATGACACAAATAAAAAGATCTCTCGCCATTTTTGCCGCGATCGTTACCATAAATTTAACCGGGCAAAACAATAAAGCTTTAATTACTGCCTTTAGTCAAAGTTACGATTACGAGGCCATTGCAAAGTACGATGCCGCTATTACATCATTTAATGCGGTTTACAGCGCAACTTCGTACGAAATTAACTTACGGCTTGGCTGGTTAAATTACCTTAGCGGAAAACACAAGGATGCAGTTTCATTTTATCAAAAGGCAATAGCCCTTATGCCTGCCGCAACTGAGCCAAAATGGGCCATTATTAATCCGTTAACCAAACTCGAAAATTGGAACGAAATAGAAAAAACCTATTTAGCTATTTTAAAATTAGATGCAAAAAACTCGACGGCTAATTATAATTTAGGGTATATTTATTATGTACGAAAAGATTACGGAAGCGCTAAAAAATATTTTGATGTATCGCTTAATTTAAATCCTTTTGGCTACAACGCTATGTTAATGAGTGGCTGGACCAATTATTTTTTGGGCAATAAGAATGAAGCCGTTATTTTATTTAATAAAACCTTATTGTATAGTCCAAACGACAAATCAGCTTTAGAAGGATTAAGTTTAATAAAATAATTTAATTGAGGCTTTTATGCTAATAAAAAAAATTCGATGTCTTCTCTTTTTTATTTTTCTTGGCACGTCTGCCATGGCTCAAGATACCTTGACTTCAACGGAGGTTGACCAAAAAACGTATCAATTATACACCGAAGGCAAATGGTCGGAACTGATCAGTTTCGGAAAAATGGCCATAAACAAGGGTTACAATTATTTTTATCTGCAAATGCGTATTGGCATTGCTTATTACGAAAAGAAAAATTATTGCCTTGCCAAAGATCATTTTATAAAGGCACTAAAGTATAGTTCAGATGATGAGCTAGCGCTCGAATATTTATATTATTGTTATGTTTTTGTGGGTAGAAATGAAGATGCGAGGATCCTTGCAAAAACATTTAACCAAGCGCTGAGAGAAAAGATAGGCATCAAAAAACAAACGGAATTAGAATCTATTTTTTTTGAGGGTGGTACCAAAATTGCCGACAGCACAAGTTATACAGATATCTACAAAAAAACACATTCAAATTATTTTAATCCGGCAGCTTACTTTCAGATCGGTGTAAGTCATTATATAAAAAACAGGGTTTCATTTTTACATGCAGCCAGCTATTATAATCAGGAAAATTTTGTTGGTACCATCACGCAAACGCAGTATTATTTAAAAGGAAATGTTGCATTTAAAAACAATTGGTCTGTTTCGCCGGCGTTTCATTATGTAAACATAAATTTTAAAAATCAAATACCATCTATGCCTGCACCTCCAACTTACACAACGCTTCCACCGCCTCAGCAACAAACAATTACCACAACCCAAACTGTAAGCATTACCAATTATTTTATCGGATCGATCGCAGCACAAAAAATAATAAAAAAATTTACTTTATCTCTTGGCACCACTTTCGCTAATATGTCCACTACTAACCAAATTGTGCACAACGGGTTTATTTCATACGCTCCTTTTGGCAACAGCCGTTTGGTAATTGGTTGTACAGGATACATCCATACCGTAAATACGTATTCCACCGTGAATGAGGCTTTGGCTCCGTTCATTTTTTTCCAACCCATTACCCGTCTTTCTATAAAGGCTACTTATTTTAGTAATCAACAAAATAATATAATTGAGGATAATGGTTATTTTGTAAATAACTCTCCGGATCTAACTATGACGCGTTTGGGCCTGAATGTAAAATTAAATATTACCAAACATTTGGATGTGTACGGGGTGTTCCAAAAAGAATTTAAAAAAGAAGCTCAACAACAATTTAATTATCAATACGCCATTTTTGTGGGTGGAATTAAGATCAATTTATAAAAAAAGCCCACAGAAATTACTCCGTGGACTTTTTATTTTATCTATGTTATCCGCAATCCCGATAGTTATCGGGACTGCCGCAAATCTTTTTTATAACTCAAATCCGTAATAAGCCCTCACCCCATTCGGGTAATAGCCTTCCAGCATTACCGCGCCGGTTTTATTTGACAAAAGGTTTTTAATTTCTTCCACACTACTTACTTTCTTTTTATCAACGCTTGTTACAATAAAGCCTTCCTTAATTCCCACTTGGTAAAGTTTTCCCGCCGTCATTTTGCCAACCTTAACTCCGCTGTTGATCCTTAACCTGGCCAATTCGGTGTTATCCACTTCTAAAAACTCAGCGCCTAAAGCGTTTACTGAGTTGTTTACAATTTCACTTTTCTTCACCAATTTTGTGGTATTATCCATAGTTTTTAATATTACATCAACATTTAGTTCTTTATTATTTCTGATAACAGTTGCGCTTACTTTATCACCCGGACGGTATTTGCTAACTTGTTCCTGCAACTGGCTAAAACTTCCAATTGCCACATTTTGAATTTGAGTAATTACATCACCTTCTGTAATGCCCGCCTCATGAGCGCTTCCGCCTGCAACCAATCCGTTAACATATACACCTTTTAAATTCTTCAGGTTTTTTTCTTTTGCAAATTTCGAATCAATATCCTGAATACTTACCCCAAGGTAAGCACGCTGCACAGTTCCAAATTCAACTAGATCGCTCACCACTTTTTTTACAATATTCACAGGCACCGCAAACGAATAACCTTGATATGCCCCGTTACTGGAAGCAATAGCGGTATTTATTCCAACAAGTTCACCATTTGTATTAACAAGGGCCCCGCCACTGTTACCGGGATTAACCGCCGCGTCCGTTTGTATAAAAGCTTCGATTGGTTTTTTGTTATTATCCAAAATATTATTCCTACCCTTGGCGCTTATAATGCCCGCCGTTACTGTACTTTCAAGGTTAAACGGATTTCCCACAGCCAATACCCATTCGCCAATTTTTACCTGTTCGCTATTGCCATAAGTTAAAAACGGTAGTTCGGTCTCTTTAATTTTTATCAATGCCACATCTGTACTCGCATCGGTGCCTATTACTTCGCCCTCATAAGATCTTTTGTCGTTTAAAATAACTTCTATTTTATCTGCCCCCGCTACAACGTGGTTGTTGGTTACAATATAACCGTCGTTGCTTATAATTACGCCGCTTCCGCTGGCTTCCTGACTAAAGTTTTGCTGGCGTTTTTGTGGACCGTAAAATAATTCGGCAAACGGGTCGTAATTCAAATTCCGCACCTGTTCGCTCTTGGTTTTTATGTGCACTACGGCATTCACCGATTTTTCGGCCGCCATTGTAAAGTCTTGCGTAAGGCCCGAAGTGCCGGTATTGCCCGTTAATAAGTAATTTGAAGCAGTACTTTGGTTAAAAACCTGACTTACTTCTTTATTACTTTTATTGTAAATGTAATTTGCTCCTGTTAGGGCAATCAATCCCCCAAAACAAGCAATTGCTAAGGTTGAAACTATTTTTTTCATGATACTTAAAGGTTTTTAAACTATAACACAAAATTAATATGAAAGTTGTGCAGTTAGTTTATTTTTAACAAACCTTAACCGGACACCAAAAAATTTGCTAAATTTACATAGGCAATTTTGAGATTGAAAAGAAAAATACCCACCTTTATTTTTGGCGTTTCTATTGGGCTGATAGTTGGCGTTGGCTTTTTTATTTTTAAGCTGAACGATATTTTTGCAAGCCTGAAAGATGTTGCAAAAGAACAAATTACAGTTATTGAACAGCCTGTAAAAAATGTTAAAGAGGAAACCGAAGAGAAAACAAAAAACAAAGATCGCTTCAAAATTAACCTGGGTAATTCACCAAAAATTAATTATAAAGAAGTTGACAGCCTAATTAATAAAGACCGTGAGTTAAATGTAGCCACCGACGAATTACTCTCGGTAAAAAATGTTAAAGCCATAAATATCGGAAGCGCCCCTGTGCAAGATACCTCTGCCGCCGCTAAGTTAGCCGGTATAGAAAATACAACGAATTCTAATTTATATTTTATCGAGTTTTGGAAAACCCCTTTAAATTCTAAAGGTTATCGCTTCACCAAAAATAAAATAATGCTTTATGGTTTTGTAGATTATACAAATATTCTATTGTACGTTTTGGATAATGATTATTACATTAAAAGCAGCGATCAGGTTTATAAACTAATTTACGGAAGCGACTTTAAACAACTGGAAAAAGTTGTGGATAATGAACTTTTGGCAAAAATTAATTGACCAATGTGTAAACAAAGGAGAAACTATTTCCGCAAATCAAATTCGTGTTAATTCGTGTCTAAAAAATAATAATGAAAATAGATTTTTATAAATACCAGGGCACGGGTAACGATTTTATTTTAATTGATAATCGGCAGCAAACAATTGCGTTAAGTACCGAACAGATCCGTTTTTTATGCGATCGCCGCTTCGGTATTGGTGCCGACGGTTTAATGTTCCTCGAATTAGAACTCGGTTTTAACTTTAAGATGGTTTATTTTAACAGCGATGGCAACCAAAGCAGCATGTGCGGCAATGGCGGCAGATGCATTACGGCTTTTGCAAAACTCTTAAACGTTATTTCGGATAAATGTAAATTTTTGGCCATTGACGGATCACACGAGGCGCTTATTTTAGAGAATAATATTGTTTCGTTAAAAATGCAGGATGTAAAACAAATAGAAATTACCAACGATTTCTTTTTTCTGAATACAGGATCCCCACACTATGTAAAGATCGTAAAGGATATTGAACATTACGACGTAAAAGGCGAAGGAAAAAAAATTAGAAACAGCGAACGATTTAAAGAAGAAGGTACAAACGTAAATTTTATTGAGAAAAAGGACGACGCTGTTTTTGTACGAACGTACGAACGTGGGGTTGAAGACGAAACTTTATCTTGCGGTACAGGTGTTACAGCTGCCGCGCTGGTTGCGGGCTTGCAAGGTATTGTTGAAACAAAAAATTCCTGCCTTGTTAAAACTTTAGGCGGAAACCTTGAAGTGAAATTTGACAGAGTATTAGAAAAGAATTTTTACAATATTTGGCTGGAAGGCCCTGCCGAATTGGTATTTAACGGAAGTGTTGAAATTAAAGAATGATCTCTCAAAACATACATATTCCGGTTAAAACCGAAGACTTTAAACCCGAATCCCTTAAAAAAGGAACATGGCTGGCGATCCTTCACAGTCAAAGGATTCCGCCTCATGTGGGTTTGATCGTTTCGGGCAATTACAACTCTTTAACCATTAAAGAACACGAACTCAATATTAACTCTGATGCTTTGGTTAAAACAATTATTCAGAAAAAAATAAAAAGCGTTTTTGTAAAAATCGTTCCTCACCCCGTTTTTAGCGAAGAACATTTACTCGCTATTTTTCAGGAACACTTAAAAAAATTCGGATACGTAAAACAAAACGAGGCTACTTGCCTTTCGCCCTTAAAATTATTTTTCAGTGAGTTTTACGCCATTGAATTGAATGGGGCCGAATTATTCTTTGATTTTATGATCCGTTTAAACGAAAATGAATTTATTGAATCGGCTGCCGCGCTAAATGTACAATTACAAAATGGCATTGACCTGCCTTTTTATACACTTGCCGAATTGAACCAAAAAATTAAAGCTGAACGTCAGCCTTATTATAACGATTAAACTAAAATACCATGTTTTTAAAATCAGAACACATTTATTTACGTGCAGTTGAACCCGAAGATTCGGAACTGTTGTACAAATGGGAAAATGACCGCAGCATTTGGGCTGTGAGCAATACGCAAATTCCCTTCAGCAAATTTGTATTGGAAGAATTTGTAAATTATTCCCACCAGGATATTTATACCAATAAACAATTACGTTTAATTGTAAGCGAAACTGCCAGCGACGAAGTAATCGGCTGTGTGGATATTTTTGAATTTGATCCGCAGCATGCCCGTGCCGGAATTGGTATTTATATTCATAAAGATTTCAGAGAAAAAGGCCTTGCCAGCGAATGCCTTCAGCTTATTTCTGAATACGCGTTTAAAACCTTACACCTAAAACAAATTTACTCCCACATTAACGCGAGTAACATAGCCAGCTTAAATTTATTTGTAAAGAACGGCTTCGAAAAGACCGCGCTAAAAAAATCATGGCACAAAACATCTATCAATTCATTTGAAGACGTTTGGTTTTTGCAGCACATAAATTACGGTGACTAAAAAGTGGCATATAACTTTGTCAATTTTAATAGTAGCCGTTCCGCTGCTAAAATTTTGCGACTTCAATAAAAAAGAAAGTGTAGTCGAAAAAGTTAAAGAACCCCTGCTCTACCTAAACCACGCGGATTCGGCTAAGTATGTCGGTATGAATACCTGCAAACTCTGTCATCAAAAAATTTACAATACTTTTATTGAAACAGGAATGGGCAAATCGTTTGCAGTTGCCACAAAACATAAGTCGTTGGCCGATTTTAAAGACGCTTCTGTTTATGATAAAATTACCGACCTGCACTACAAAGCTTTTTGGAAAGATGATAGTTTATATTTTACCGAATACAGATCGGAGAAAAAAGACACCCTTCATTCAAGAACTGAGCAGGTGAATTTTATTATTGGTTCAGGGCAACATACCAACTCTCATCTTCAAAATGTAAATGGTTATGTGAACCAAATGCCAATGACATTTTATACTCAGAAAAAACAGTGGGATCTGCCTCCCGGATTTGAAAACGGTTTTAACACCCGGTTCACCCGCAAAATAGGATTAGAATGCATGAGCTGCCACAATGCTTATCCCGATTTTGTTATGGGGTCTGAAAATAAATATCAAAGTATCCCGGAAGGCATAAACTGCGAGCGTTGCCACGGCCCCGGAAGTATTCATGTAGAACAAAGACAAACAGGAAGCAAAATTGATACGTCTAAATACATTGATTATTCGATTGTAAATCCTGCAAAATTATCGGTTGATTTGCAATTTGATATTTGCCAGCGTTGCCATTTACAAGGCAATGCCGTTTTAAAAGAAGGAAGATCTTTTTACGATTTTAAACCCGGACAAAAACTCAGTAATTTTATTTCGGTTTTTCTTCCAAAATACAAGAACGCAGATGATGAATTTATTATGGCTTCACATGCCGATAGATTAAAGCAAAGCGCGTGTTTTATTAAGTCGATCTCAAAAGTAAAACCAAATTCTTTAAAACCTTACAAAGATGCTTTAACTTGTGTAACTTGTCATAACCCTCATGTAAGTGTTCGAGAAACAAATACAAACGTTTTTAACGACGCTTGTCTGAACTGTCATGCTAAATCGGAAGCTGGCAGTAAGCAGTATGCATCATTGCAAACTGTGCATAGCCAACTGCAAACTAAAGATTTTTCTAACTGTGTTAGCTGCCACATGCCTTTATCTGGATCCATTGATATTCCACACGTAACAGTGCACGACCATTATATAAGAAAACCAATAACACAAAAAGAAAAAGAAAAAATAAAAATTTTTG
>JANYBY010000383.1 GCA_025360565.1 Bacteroidota bacterium | reverse complement strand
AAAAATATTCGATTTAAAATTCAGGTTTCGTTCATGCCTGAAAGTTTCGTTGGTAAATTTATCGTCGCCTTGTACTTTACAATAACCAAATCTGGTTGTCCAGTTTAACCATTTTTGCAACTTGTATCTATAGGCTAAAGCCCAGGAAGTTTTTGTTACTTGAAAATTAATATCTACCGGACTGAAATCCGTTCCTATCCTATTCCGACCGCCGAGATCTCCCAAAAATTCAGATGCACCAATTGAGAAAAAAACTTCTTTTCTAAATTTTTTCCATTCACCCGGACGTGTAAAATTCTGTGAACGTAAGTTTACAACAATACAAAGCAATATCAGGAAAGGGTAAACTTTTCTCATCTAAATTTTAAGAAAATAAAAATACGCAAATTTTTGCAAATACTAAAATTAAGCTTACTTATTTAGGAATACCGGAAAGTTAATTACTCATTAACTATTTGATAAACAGAGTATTAAAGTTAATTAAGTACACCTTTTCGCTTGCTCTGGTGATAGCGGTATAAAGCCATCTTACAAAATTTTTGTCCACATTTTCTTCTTTTATAAAACCTTGATCAATAAACACAACCGGCCATTGCCCGCCCTGCGATTTATGGCATGTAATTGCATAGCTAAATTTAACCTGTAAAGCATTGTAATACGGACTTTGCCTTAGGTAAGACATTTTTAACGCCCTGTTTGGTTCATCGGCAGTATCATGGATTACATTGGTGTATAATTTTTTTTGCTCTTCAGGCGTTAGAGCCGGCGTATCTGAGTACAAACAATTGGTAATTATTTTTACCTGTTGCTCGGGTAAATTCTCATAATCGCTAAATTTTATACTACAATCCAAAAAATTAAAATCATAAATAGTTTCTCTTTTATTTATGCGGGTAATTTCCGCTATATCGCCATTGGCAATAAAACCGGCCGAATCTTTATTATCGCCCAGCCAAAAATAATTATTTTTTACGATCATTATTTTATCACCTGTACAAATGTTTTCTTCGTATAACTTGATCCTGTTCCTAAAATTTTGATTAAATAAATTGGCGCGCTTATTGCTCCGCGTAATAATAATTACATTTTCTTCTCCATATTTAGAAATTACCGAATTTAACGTGTCTTCCAGCTCATCGCCTTGTACATTTATAACATCGTTTGTACAAACCAATTTCGGAAAAACAAATTCTTCGTTCGCTAAAATTATTCTTAGTTCTGTGGCATTCAATAATATTCCGCTTTCGGTTTGCTGGCGTGCCACTTCTTTTAACTCAACCGATCTGATGTTTAAATGAAAAGCGCTTTTTAAGTAATTTATATCCAACGCCGGGCTATCATTGCTGTTAACAGGTGGCAGCTGAGCAGTATCGCCAATTAAAATAAGTTTACAGTTATCGCCGCTATAAACATATTCAAATAAATTTTCGAGAAGGTTATTAAAAAAACCGCTTTCACCGGGAGTATCCGCGCTTATCATGGATGCTTCATCAACAATGAACAAAGTATTACGGTGCAAATTTTCGGCTAACGAAAAAATAACGGCCCCGTTCTCGCCCGGCATTTTTCTGAATATTTTTTTATGAATAGTGAAGGCTTCTTTTTGCGAATAATTGCCGATCACCTTGGCCGCCCTTCCGGTTGGTGCTAGTAATACACTTCGCCATTTTATATTGGGGAGTACTTTTGTGAATGCCGAAATTAAATTTGTTTTGCCCGTGCCCGCATAACCTTTTAAAACAAAAACACTTCTCTCATTTTTATCGAAAATAAATTCGCTTATCTTTTTTATGGCCACATCCTGATCTGAATTAGCGGTAAAAGGCAGAGCGCTTTTTACCATGCTCTCAAACTCGATAGCAGTAAATGTTTTTGCCATGTTTTAAATTTCGAATTATTCGTTGATCAGGGGGCAGTAGGCGGTAGCAGTAGGCAGATGCTGTTCTATTTTTTCCTTACTAATTTTATTGTGAGAAATGATTCTTTTCGCCTCCGTGCTTTCTCTGTCTTCTTCGTGTTCTCCCGCAGTTATTTAAAAAAGATGTCCCATTTTATCTTTTTTTGTTTTAAGATATTTCTCGTTGTGGGGATTTGCTTTTATAATAATTGGTACATTTTCCACGATCTCTAAGCCGTAACCAATAAGCCCCGCCCTCTTTTTAGGATTGTTGCTCATCAGTTTTATTTTTCTTATTCCCAGATCACGTAAAATTTGTGCGCCTACGCCATAATCGCGTTCGTCTGATTTAAATCCCAATTCCAAATTGGCCTCAACGGTATCTAATCCTTCTTCTTGCAATTTATAGGCTTTTAATTTATTCAATAAACCAATGCCCCTGCCCTCTTGATTTAAATATACAATTACACCTTTGCCCGCTTTCTCTATCATTTCCATCGATTTATGCAATTGTTCTCCGCAATCGCAGCGGCAACTCCCAAAAATATCGCCGGTAACACAAGAAGAATGCATGCGCACTAAAACAGCTTCATCCTTACTCCACTCTCCTTTTACCAGGGCCAAATGTTCTTGTCCGTTGGTTATCACTTTATAATCTATCAATTTAAAACTACCCCATTCTGTTGGCATCTCCACTTCTACTTCGCGCGCAACAATGCTTTCTTTTTCTAAACGGTAAGAGATCAGATCTTCAATTGAAATTATTTTAAGGTCGAATTTTTTTGCAATTTCCATTAGCTCTGGCAGGCGCGCCATGGTTCCATCTTCATTTAAAATTTCAACTAAAACACCGCAAGGCTCAAAACCTGCCAGCAACGAAATATCAACGGTTGCCTCTGTATGCCCCGTTCGGCGTAGTACACCGCCCGGCTTTGATTTAAGCGGAAAAATATGTCCTGGTCTTCCAAAGTCAGATCCTTTAAAGGCGGGATCGATAAGCGCTTTAATTGTTTTTGATCTATCAGATACTGAAATGCCTGTTGTGCAGCCATGGCCAAGCAGATCAATTGAAACTGTAAAAGGTGTTTCATGTAAAGAGGTGTTTGCCGGCACCATCATATCCAACTTAAGTTCATGCGCTTTTTCTTCGGTTAAAGGGGCGCAAATTAAACCACGGCCATGTGTTGCCATAAAATTAATTACTTCGGGCGTGGCGTTTCGGGCGGCGGTTATAAAATCCCCTTCATTCTCACGATCCTCATCATCTACCACAATAATAACTTTGCCTTTGCGAATATCGCTCAGCGCTTCCTCGATCGTATTTAATTTTATTTGGCTCATTTATGAAACAAATTTACTTAATTTTAACCGCACTTAAACAGCGAGCCTGCAATAATTAAACGAATTTATCTTGTTTTATTTCAGTTTAAAGAAACAAGCTAATCTCGCATTTTTATTTTGAAACAAATTATAAATAAAATTAAACTAAAGTTAAACGGGCCCTTACCCGGTGAAGAAGCCCATTTTGTAATGGCGCCGGTTAACCGCCAAAATTACGATGTAAATAAATTACAAACGCAAGGATTTAAGCAAAGCGCTGTAATGCTTTTAATTTGCGAGGATGAAAATGGTAATTTATTTATTCCGTTAACACAAAGATTTACTTACGATGGTGTGCATAGCGGACAGGTAAGTTTGCCGGGCGGCAAGTTTGATGAGACTGATTTAGACCTAAGAGGCACAGCATTAAGAGAGTGTTTTGAAGAAATTGGGATTGTACCTTCGGCCATTGAAATACTTGGAGAACTTACGCCCTTGTATATTCCTGTAAGTAAATTTTTTGTTCAACCAATAGTTGGTTTATGCAACATTAAAAATAGTTCGTTTAATAATCATGAACGGGAAGTAAAAACCGTAATAAATTTTTTTGTGAACGACCTTTTGAAAAATGAGACAGTTAAAATTGGTGATATTGAGATAAGATCCGGGGAAAAATTAAAAGCCCCCTATTTTGAGGTAGAGGGCACAATGGTTTGGGGAGCCACCGCAATGATATTAAATGAATTTAAAGCAATTTTGCTGCCGTAAAATTATTTTTTAAAGTCTGTTACAATATTATCGTAACACAAATAATACTGCCCTTTGCCCAAATTATCAATTTTTACTTCTTTGCCGAAACCTTTTTTAACTACAACGCCATAAGCGTCAAAAACCTCGTAAGCCGTGTCGGCACTGAAATCTATCCCATTATTATTTTTTGGTATAGCGAATGACGGTTTATCGATAATTGATTTAACTGTAATTTCCTGAGAGTATTTTGAAATTGAATTAAGGCCTTTTTGTTTAAACCTGTATTTATTTTCGCCGCTATGCATGGTTACCTGAAAGTTATAATCGTGATTTTCGGGAGTACCAACTCCTCCAACTTCGCCAACGGGAATCCATTTATTCCACTTAAATTGCTCAATGATATAGGGCAAAGCACCTGTTTCGTTCTTGGTAGTCCACTTTAGTAATCCTGCGGGAGAAATATTTAACGCTAAAACTTCAAATGTTGGTTTTGGTTTAAGGTCTTCCATATTTAAAACCTTTGGCATGCACCCATCTTTATGTATAATTTCAATGGTTACATTTTCGCCATATTTAAGCTGAAGAGATGCGAGGTCAATTTCAAAAGCGCTTGAAGCCGTTTCG
>JANYBY010000374.1 GCA_025360565.1 Bacteroidota bacterium | reverse complement strand
ATAAAGTATTCATCTAAATAAAAAAACAATAAACAATGTCAAAAAAACCATCAAAAGGAGGAGCCCCGGCGTTAGATATGACGCCCATGGTGGATCTTGCCTTCCTACTGGTAACATTTTTTATGTTGACTGCCTCTTTTAGAATGGCCGAGCCCGTAATTGTGGATCCGCCCTCTTCTATCGGAAACGTAGATCTACCCGAAAATCATATAATGGTAACGATCGATGATAATGGCCGTGCTTTTTTCGGAATTAGTAACCCAGCCGCTAAAATGGCGGCCTTAAGAGAAATGGCAAAACGTTATAAAGTAAACTTTACCGAAGAGCAAGTAGTTAAGTTCAGCGGCTTACCAAGTTTTGGCGTTGATCTAAAAGATCTGCCTCGTTATATTGACGCGAAAGAGGATAAACGAAGTGGTTTTCAACCTCAAAAAGGTGTGCCTTTAGATACAATTACACCAAACAATCAGTTAAAAGATTGGATCCAGGTGGGAGGTACCGAAGCCATTAAAGTTTATAATGCGGCAAAACAAAAGGTGGAACAAAGTGGAACCGATTTTAAAGGCGAGAAACCCCGTTACGCTATTAAATGCGCATCGAGCACAAAATATATTTTTGTAAAAGATGTTATTAAAGCATTTACCGATTTAAAAATATTTCAGTTTAACCTTATTACCTCGCTCGAAGGCGGTGGTACAGTAGTTGAACCCGTAAAATAAAATATTAATTTATGAAGCAGACATAAAACATCACTTCATAATAAAAAAAGAATAAAATGGCAGAAATACAAGAAGGCGGCGGCGGCCACGGCAAAGGTGGTAAAAAGCGCGCCAAGAAACAGAGTACACGGATAGACATGACGCCCATGGTTGACTTAGCGTTTTTGCTATTAACGTTTTTCGTTTTAACAGCAACCTTCAGCAAACCAAAATCAATGGAGCTTACTTTTCCCGATACAAGCACACCCGATCCGGATCCTAAACCAATTAAAAACGGTATTACCTTTTTATTAAGTAAGGATGATAAGATCTTTTATTACGAAGGAGAGTTTAGAGCCAAGGATGATGAAAAAGGTAAAAAAACTGAATTATCTGAATTAAATTTTTCGAAAGAAAGTCTGCGTAAATATTTGTTGGATAAAAATAAAGATATGCAAGGCCAAGTAAAAGCCTTAATTGAAAAACACGACAAAAAATTGCTGGCCGATACCACGTTTAAACGAATGGTAAGAAACAGTAAGGCGGATAAAAATACACCAACGTTTTTAATTAAAACAGACGATAAAGCCACTTACAGAAATGTAATTGATATAATTGATGAGTTAAACTACAATGTAGTTGGTAAATATGTAATGGTTGACATTAACAAGTCAGAAATGGATCTGTTAACCGCAAAAGTTGGAACAAATTAATTAAAAAAGGAGGTAAAAAATGTTAGTACTCTTAATTGCAATTTTCTCAGCCGTATCAATAACCATGTTGTTGTTGGATTTAAAAACAGGCTGGAATGGCGAAAGCTACGAGTCGAGGAACTCGGTAGTTTTTGAAGGCAGAAACCAAGTTTATGGCGCGTATGAATTACGTCAGAACTACAATAAACGTGTAGTTATGATCCTTGGCGGAATGATCCTTTTTTCTTTTGCTTTATTCGGATTTAAAAAATTTGCCGACCGCCCAAAAGAAGAAGTAAAAGAAACATTAAAGGTTGAGCAAATTGATTTAACTCCACCTCCACCCGTTGAGGACGTTCCACCACCTCCGCCACCTCCGCCAATGGTTGAAATGGTGAAATTTACTCCACCCGTTATTAAAGACGATGCCACTGAAGAAGAACCTCAAAAAACAATTGACGAGGTGAAGGATACGCAAGTAGGTGTAAAAGACCAGGAAGGCGATAAAGATATTGTTGCACCGCCAACCGAAGAAAAAGGCCCTACAGAACCTGCTGCTCCCGAAATTTTTACAATTGTGGAAGAGCAAGCTGAATTTCCGGGAGGTATTGCCGCCATGCAAAAATACATGAGAGAAAACACACAATACCCTGCAATGGCCCGCGAAGCAGGTATTAGCGGAAAATGTTTTTTAAAGTTTGTTGTGAACGAAAGCGGTGATATTAGTAACGTTGAGATTTTAAAAGGAGTTCCGGGTTGTGCCGATTGTGATAAGGAAGCTATTCGCGTTGTAAAATCAATGCCAAAATGGAAAGCCGCAAAAATGACCGGACGTGCCGTTAAGTGTTATTTTAACTTACCGTTCAGTTTCAAAATTCAATAATAAAAAATCAATAAAATTAAAAAGCCATAACAATTGTTATGGCTTTTTTTATCTCTTAAAAACTCTATAAAATGAAATAACCATGTTTGCTAAAATGTTTACAAAACAAAGCTAAACCGGTTATTGCACATAACAAAAAATTAAAAATTAAAAAAAAATGAAACTTGGCTTACATACAATTTCTTTCTGGTTCAGTTCCATCATGATCCTACTGGTTGTTTCGGGCGCAATTGCCATCACCTTTACCGATTTTATGAGTGATAGATTATTCGGCACAAAACGCATAGTGTTTATTTTTATTTTATTAGGCTATGCTGTGTACCGAGGCTTTAGAATGTATCAAACAATGAAATACAGTAAGGATGAAGAGTAATTTTTCAGGAAGCGGTTGGCGGAATTCAGTCTGCAGGAGGCGGGAGGCAGGAGGCAGGACTGGATGCCGCATACTGCCAACTGTTTACTACTCACTGCTCACTGCATACTGCATACTGCAGCTAACCTCCTGCTCCACCCCCTATTTCAAAAACGATTACGAAGACAACTCCCCTACTTCCGGAAAATTAAAAGTGTTTTACGACGAAGGGTTGGAACTGCATGTAAAAAATCAAACCTTCACATTCATGTCGCATTACCCGAATGCAAAAGTAGAACTCACTTCCATTTCTGAGAACGAAGCTGTACAAGCTTTGTATAACGACAGCTGCAAACTTATTTTTATTTCGCGTTTACTGAACGAAAATGAAAAAAAAGTATTTCAGTCAAAAGATTTAACGCCGGATTATTCGGGCGTGGCAAAAAGCGGCGTGGCCTTAATTACAAATGTAAATACACAAATAGACAGTTTAACATATCCTCAGGTAATTGATCTACTCACCAAACCCTTTGTGTGTAAGGATTCTATAAGCAACAATACTAAACTGAGCGTTTTAATTGATAAAAAAAATTCGGCCGTAATGCATTATTTATTGGATTCTATTTTAGGGGGGAAACCCTTTTCTGCAAATTGCAATTTGCTTGGTTCAAGTTTAGAAAGCATTAATTATGTGGCAAAAAATAAAAACACCATCGCGTTCATTGATTTTGCCTGGTTAAGTGATGTAGATGATTCGATCACAAAAGCGAATAAAGGAAAAATAAAAATTCTAAAAGTGGGCGGTTCAAAAGGATCGGTTTGCGAATTACCAAATCAAACCAGTTTTAAATTAAACACTTATCCGTTTACAAGAACAATTTACGTTATTCGCCGCAGCGGAGAATTTACCTTGGGTAAAGGCTTTCAAACATTTGTGGCGGGGCCTAACGGACAAACATCTTTTTTAAAACAAGGTTTACTGCCAACCAAACAACAGGAAAGAAGCATTCAGGTTAACATGGAACCTGCGAAAAGAAATTAAACTATAATGAAATTATTTTTTTCGATAATCATTTTTTTGGGGTCTTTCATTTCGCAAAAAATTACCGCCCAGGAAAACCTGCCTGCCGGCAAGGCCGGTAAACCGGTTGCTAACGAAGTAGTCTCACTTTACAGTTTACCCGAATATCCGGGAGGACAAACAGAAATGAACGCCTTCATTCAAAAAAATTTAACGATGCCAAAAAAATACGCGGCGGATTCTACTTTTAAACCCTGCGTAGTTTTTGTAAAGTTTATAGTTGATGAGGATGGTAAAATTATTGAGCCTCAAATTTTAAAAGGCTGTTTTGGTTTTGATGAATGTGATAGGGAAGTCTTAAGGCTTGTGAATAAAATGCCCCGCTGGAAACCCGGAACCAAAGATCATAAGCCCTATAAGCGGGCTTTTACCATACATATTGACTTTCACCGCAAATAAGACTACTGTTTATTTGCGGCTTAAAACCCCTAAAAAATCATAAATAAGCAATAATAATTTCATTTGGCACCCGCCTTGCAAACAAATAAAATGGTTAAATTTAAGCACACTAAATTCATAATGAAATGAGCCATTACCCGTCCCGATAAAATCGGGACAACTGATGTTTCCGGCGAATTCCATATGGCAAAAAACAGAAATTAACAACATATGAAAAAATCAATTTATACCGCAATATTTACCTCAGTTTCGGCTTTGGTTCTTGCGCAAACTTTACCTCAGACAATTCTTAAAACAGATAACGAGCGTTTTGCCGGTGCGGCTTCCGATCTTCTTATTTTAATTTCGAAAGAACCCGCAAAAGGAGAAAATTATTTTTACTTCGGCGAAAATTATTTTAAACGCGGCGCGCTTGATAAATTTCAGAATAGCGATCTTGATAGCGCTTATATATATTATACCAAAGGTGTTGAATTGAATGCCACCAATGCACTAAACTATGTGGGTTTAGGAAAAGTATTATTGCAAAAAAATAAAGTGGCCGAAGCAAAAACACAATTTTTTAAGGCTGCCAGTATTTCGCAAAATAAAAGTGCTGAGGTAATGCGCCGTACCGCTGAAGCCTGGATCAGTACCGACAATAAAAATCCGGATGAAGCCATTACACAAATAAATAACGCCATTAAATTAGAACCTAAAAATCCGGAAAATTATATTTTATTGGGCGACGCGCAGCTCGAAAAAAATCCGTCTGATGGAAGCGGTCCAATTAAAAGTTATCAAATGGCATCAACTTTAGACGCTAAGAGTGTAAGAGGAATTTTACGTGAGGGGAAATTATATCAGCGGGGCAGAAATTATAATTTGGCCTTAGAAAAATACAAAGCTGCCTTAACTATCGATCCTACTTTTGCCCCGGCTTACCGCGAAATAGCGGAATTATATTTTTTAGCGGCACAAAACGGGAAGTCGATCGAGAATTGGAAAAAATATTTGGAATTAAATAACAGCGATTACGCTCATTACCGTTTTATGAGCGCCCTGTTTAAAAACAAACAATATCCCGAAGCCATTGTTGAATATGAGAATTTAAAAAAATCTAATTTCAATAATTTATATTTGGAAAGGATCGCTTCGTTCTGTTATTATCAAATGGGCGATAAAACCGATAA
Source organism: Bacteroidota bacterium (assembly GCA_025360565.1). GTDB lineage: Bacteria > Bacteroidota > Bacteroidia > B-17B0 > Aurantibacillaceae > Aurantibacillus. The sequence continues at coordinate 5,301 of JANYBY010000374.1, read as the reverse complement.
AGACGCTTATACCAAAGGAATGACAGCCAACAATACTTTTTTTGAAAAGGCCGGTCCTAATTTTAAATACATTGCTGATGATTATAAATACAAAGGTTTTTTATTAAGTAAAATCGGCAAAGATAGTTTGGGCGTTATTGAAATGGAAAAAGCCATTCGCATGGATTCTTCTATTGCCGGTGATATTTACAGTTTTATTGCAACAGCCGCCAATAAAAATAAAAGGTACGATAAGGTAATTATTTATTTGGAAAAGAAAGATACCGCTAAAATGGATAACAACGATTGGTATACCCTTGGTAAAGCTTATTTCTTTACAGCGCAAACTAAATTACTGGAAGGCATTAACCAAAAAGATCCGAAAGTAAAAGCGCAAAAAGAAATTGAATCTATGCCTAATTTTGTAAAGGCGGATTCTTCATTTTCTAAATTGATCAAAAAAAATCCATCATGGCCAACCGCTTATTTCTGGAGAGGAAGATCGAGTTCTAACTTAGACCCTAAAAACGAAAAGTGGCTTGCAAAACCTTATTACGAAAAAGTATTGAGTTTGGTAAAACCCGAGGAGCGCACAACTACTTATAAAAGTAATGTAATTGAGTCGAGCGAATATTTGGGTGATCATTATTTTCACGCGAAAGATAAAGCAAAGGCCGATGAAATGTGGAATACCGTTAAGGAACTTGACCCCGCAAACCCAAAAGCAAAGGCTTATTTTGCACCGCCAAAACCCGGAGGGAAGTAAGTCCCTTGCCTTTCAAGTCACCCTCATTAAATAATTATCTAGTGATGTCGGCTTTTGACTTTTAATTTCGCCGCCTCTTCTGTTTTTTTAAGCACTTTATTCCGCTCATTCATTTCGAGCATGGCGGCTAAAATTAACTGGGAATAATTTTGCGAAGCAGTTTTAAAATGAGCGGTTCGTGCTTGCCATAAATTATAGATCAAATTCATATTGCCTTCTTTCGGCATAAAACTAAACAAGGCTTTTTCTACATTATAAGCCCCGGCATGGTAAGTATGCATTACCAATAAACGAAACCACAACTCATCTTCTTTGTAATTTTTAATATGTAAAGAATCAAGAATGGTTCTCACCTTTGGGAGACAGATCCTTTTTATTAAGCTTGATGCGGCATAGGCGCTGCGTTCAAAGTTTGCCCGCTCATCTATTTGCTTATTTACTTTTAAACCAAATAATCTTGCTACTTCCTTCATTAACTGAAACGGCCCGTATGCGCCGGCGTTTGATTTTTGTAATTTGTTAGGACTTTCAATCAACAAGATCGCTTGAGCGTACCAAGGATCCACATCATTCTCAACAAAACAATTTATACCCGTGTGAAAATTCTGATAGGTTTTATCAAAATCGTAAAAGAATTTTTTTCCTCCCGTCAATAAGATCCGGTGTGTGCTATCCAGATTTTTTGAAACTCTGATACTATCTTTAAAATGTTTTTTTATTGTATCGTGTTTTGTATCCCAATCTTTATTCGCTAGTTTTTTTATAATATTTCGGTCGCTTGCCAGGCAAAGTAAAGAACTGTCGTGATGTAAGTTCATTATCTGCCTCCAAAATTTTACCTGAGGAAGCGTGTCAACATTATAAACGTAGAGCGACATATCAAAAATATAATTTTCGTTATATTTTGTTATCGGGTTTACCAGGCCAATAACATTCTGACAAAGGCCGTTCTCAAATTTTACCGGAAGTACGCTCTTTGTCATTGTTTTAATGGTATCGCCAAAGTTTATTCTATTTTCGGTAGCCATGTTTTTTTTGGCCGCAGCGCCGTTAGAACAGGCATAAAATAAAATAACAAATATGGATGCGAACTTCATTTTAAGAAAAACTAAATTTAGTCCTCTTTAAATGATTTACAATAAAAAAAATCTCATTTTTTCATAAAATTATATAGTACTAATGTTAATTAAAATACAAGCCTCGCAGCTTCGCTACGAGGTATTTTTGCCCCGAATTACACTAAAATCACTAATTGCTGTGTGTATTGAAATCATGTTTTGTGTTCTTTCAGAATTACAAAACCCAGCAGAGCTGAATGGATTTTGACACGAATTGCACTAATAGCTACTAATTGATATGTGTATTGTAATATTGGCTTGTGTTAATTCGTGGAATTCGTGGCTTAAAAAAACCCTGTCAGAATTTAAAATTCCGACAGGGTTGAAAGCAGATCAAACTTTATTTAAGGCATCACAGTAACCCCTGCTCCGCCAAAATAAATTCCGGAAGCCTTGGCTACAACAACCGTTGCGCCCACTTTACCGGGTATTGCCGTGGCAGTTACGCTCGTATTATTTGCATTGCTGAGTGTAACAATATTAAAATAATTATCAATCTCAGGTATTCCCGATAATGGAACTTGCCATGTTAAGCCCGGTGAATTTGGGATTGACGTTAAAAAATTTGGACTGTTTGCTTTGTAAGCCGCACGATTAACTTTATACGTGTTTGCGGTAAATGATAAACTTGTTGGGTTTGGCTGCAAGGTCATTGGATCTATTCCGCCTAAAGATGCGTAGAATGGAGTTACTATAATAACTGTATCGGGATTGACAACAATTTCTGCCTGGCCCATTATTCCGTTTGTAGAAGCCTGAATATATACATCACCAAGGGCTACAGCCGAAACTAATCCCGAACCATTCACCGTTGCCGCGTTTGTTGGCACACCATCATCTTCAATTTTTGGAATTACGGTATAATTAAATGTTACGTTACCGGTTACATCATTTCCATTACTGTCGTATGCTTTGGCGCTTAACTGTAACGTTTCGCCTTTAAACATTTGCCCTAATGGCGGACTAACCACTACTCTTGCAACAGGCAATGGCGCTTCGGGAATTCCAACTACCAAAACAGGAACGCGAATTACAGAGGGCTGTCCGTTAATTGTTGCTGTAACTTTAATGTTTGTACTTCCAACAGCATTAAACGTTACAAGGCCGGCTGATGAAACGCTTGCTATACCGGTGTTTTCAGACATGTAAGCGTATGTTGCGCTGCCTCCCAAATAAACACTTGTTAATTGAATAGGCCCCGAATTGGTTGACCAAATAATTGCCGAAGGAACAACCGCGAATAATTGAGAACTTTTTAATGGCTCAATACTGATGGGTACTTTTGCTGTGTAAGTTACACCTTCGTAAGTTACCGAAGCGGAAATTGTTCCGGTGGTATCTTTATTAAATGTAAAATTACTTCCCGAAAAACTTCCGAAAGTACTTGTCCACACTACCCCCGAAGCGTTAATAATGGCACCGCTTGATGAAACCAAATGCGCACCGTAACTAATACTTTTTCCCTGTTCAATGGATTGCGCACCGTTGTCGATCACCAACGTGTATTTACTTGTAACTGTTACCGAAGGATCTTCTGCAGGCGTGTCTTTTTTCTTTTTACAATTTGTAAAAAAAAGAGTTGAGCTAATGGCGGCAAACAATAGTATGCGGCCGGTTGTTTTTATTGTTTTCATATTTTGGTTTTTTATAGCAAAGCGATCTGTGATCTACTTCACCGGTTTTTTTTGGTTATGACAACAAAGGAACAGCCGATTTAAAATTAATTCGTTCACGGGCGTTGGCATTTTATGTAACTATGCGCCCGCATCCTAACTGATTGAAAATGAAAGCGAAAAAATGAGATTTGGGCGTAAATTTACATAAGTATGTAATTTTTGCATGGATAGAAAAGCCTCTGGTAGGCGCGTAAATGTTAAATTTTTGTTAAAGGATGGTTGCAGGGTTGGTCGGGACTTTACTGATTAAAGATCTGCGTTGGACTAAACCCGAATTGCTGGGTAAAACACTTTGTGAAATAAGATTGAGAAGAAAATCCGCACATATAAGCCACTTCGGTAATATTACCTTTTTTTGCCAATAAAAATTCTTTTGATTTTTCGAGGCGAATCAATTTTATTATTTCGGAAGGAGAAAACCCGGTTAAACTTTTTATTTTACGTTGAAAATGGCTGCGATTGGTGGCCATCAAATCGGCCAATAATTCAACAGTAAGATCCGAATTATCTAAATGTTTAAAAACAAGATCGAATAATTTTTGTGTATACGGCTCGGTGCTTGTAAATTTTTGTTCTGCTGTTTGATCGGGTTTGTGCGTTTCAATTTTTGACCGTAGCTCTTTTTTAATTTTTGAAATTAATTCCAGCTGATTTGCGATAACAGAATTTAATTCTTCAGGTAAAAATGGTTTTGATAAAAAGGCCTGTGCGCCTGCATTCAACACCTCCACACGCGTTTGCCCTGCGCTTTTTGCCGACAAAACAATAATGGGTACGTGGTTCAACCCTTTGTTTGTTTTAACGTCTTTTATAAACGACAAGCCATCCAGTTCATCCATCATCAGATCGGTAACAATAAGATCCGGCGTTATATTCTTTAAAAGTGTTTTTGCGAGATTGCCGTTTTTGGCTTTAATAATTTCCAGATTTTTAGAGCGCAAAAAATTACCTACAAAGTCAATAATATCCTTATCATCCTCTATCAATAAAATAATTGGCTTATCGCTTTCCGCAATAATATTTTCAAGGTTCGATTCAGGTTGTTCTGGATGTTTTAAAGAAAGTTCCACCGTAAATTTAGTTCCTTTATTTTCTTCGCTCGTAAACGAGATCTTGCCCTTGTGCGCGTTAACCAGATCTTTTACAAGTGATAAACCAATGCCCACACCGGAAGTTTTATTTTGCGATTTTTCGCTTCTGAAAAAACGATCGAATACTTTTGCTTGTTCGCTTTTTGCAATTCCAATGCCTGTATCCCAAACGTCAATAACGAGTGTGGCCACGGCTTCAGCATCTTCAATTGTAATGGTAATACCCACCGTGCCATTGGTGTTTGAATATTTTATGGCGTTAGATAAAAGATTGGTGATGATCTTTTCGATGGCGTCTTTGTCAAAAACCAATAAGGTGTTCTTATAATTTACTTCCGAAATAAAATTAAGATTTTTTTCTACGGCTATCTTTTCGTAATTGGCAACAATGTCTTTTAAGAACATGTCTAAATTACCCACTGTGCCTGTAAGTTTATAGTTGGCGTTCTCGATCTTAGAAACATCAAGCATTTGGTTAATAAGCTCATTTAAACGTACCACATTTTTTTCGGCCAGGGTTACATAGTAAATACTTTCTTCATCCTGTAATTTTGGCTTTAATGTTTTAAGCGGGGCCTGTATCATGCTAAGCGGCGTTCTTATTTCGTGCATAATATTAGCAAAGAATTTCTCTTTGGCTTTTTCTATTTTTACCGCAACTCTTTTGTTAA
>JANYBY010000365.1 GCA_025360565.1 Bacteroidota bacterium | reverse complement strand
TTAAAAAACGATTTCGACAAAACTATTAAGGTGATGAAAGAATGGGCCAAAGACAAAAATCATCACGTTCGCCGATTGGCATCTGAAGGCTGTCGTCCGCGTTTGCCCTGGTCTTTTAAGTTAGATAAGGTAATTGAAAATCCTAAATTAACTTTACCCATCCTCGAAATTTTAAAAGCCGACGAGGAATTATATGTTCGTAAATCGGTTGCAAATCATTTAAACGATTTTTCGAAAGAGCATCCGAAATTAATTTTAGAAGTGGTGAAAAACTGGAAAGGAAAATCGCAACACACCGATTGGATCTTGAAGCACGGCAGCCGGACATTGCTGAAACGTGGTGATACCGACATTTTAGCCCACTTTGGCATTAAGCACAATGATGCGGTTGAATGTTCTGCATTTAAAATTATCAACCCGAAATTGAAAGTAGGGGAGTATGTTAATTTTTCTTTCTCCTTAAAAAATAAAAGCGGTAAACCTGTAAAAGTGCGGATAGAATACGCCATGTATTTTAAAGTTGCAAACGATAAACTATCAAAAAAAGTTTTTAAAATAAGCGAACGCGAATTAGAAAAAATGGAAGTGATACAATTTGATCGCCGACATAGCTTTAAACCCATTAGTACCCGAAAATATCATCCGGGTGTTCAAAAAATTGCCTTGATCATAAACGGAAAAGAGGGAAAAGCGCTGGAGTTTACTTTGAAAAACTAATGAACGGTCATTCCGGTCCGCCGAGGCGGAGAGGAATCTAATGGGAATTTTCCAGCCTCTGATTCTTCATCACATCCTTCAAATTACTTTCTATCACCATCAATAAAACAATGTTTGGTTTTTCCGCTTTTATTATTTCCAGATTCAAACCGTATTGCCAACCATCAAAAATACAAACACATTTTTTGCATTGCTCGGCAATGTAGGGGAAAGGTTTTTCACCAAACGAATCGCGGATAAATAAAACAACCGGCAAACTGTCGTTATTGATTTCGCTTGTAAATTCGTATTCGTTCTTGTATGCAAAACCTTCGGTTGCCTTGTATTTATTTGTTTTTATTTGGCGGCTTACAAATCCTTTTTCGCGGGTGGGAATATAATTTGTTTCCGTGATTTCATTTTCGATCGAGAACATTTTTGCAATATTACCCGGCTTTTCACTCACTGTTTTTATCTTATATTCTGATAGATCCAAAGCTTTTACATTCGGATCTATTTTTTCAAATTGTTTTAAAATAACATTGCTTGCCACAAATGCACCGTAATTGTTCCAGTGATTATCGGTTTTAAAATACAATTCCCTTTCCGCTTTAGCATTTACTAAAGGCGTGTAAAGGTCAATTACCGGAAAATTATTTTTTTGCAAATAATGAAGCAATTGTTTTCCGTAACCTTCATCATTTGCCTTTACTATATGTTGAGGCATAAACTCAGGATAAATATTTGACTTATTGGGAGCGATAGCAAATAAAAATTGCGCGCCATTCTCTTCAATTATTTTTTTACGGCGAAATAATTCGTTCTTGAACTCCGCTAACTCTTCTTCTGTAAATAATTCGGTGCCTGTGTAAGTTCTTATTTCCTGGCCGCTCATAAAGTACCAGCCGTTTTGCCCGACTATTGCTTTAATAGAAACAGGACTGCTTCTGAAAACAAATATATTCAGCTGATTATATAGTCTTATCATCCGGTTGCGAATGCTGATATGATCGGTAAAATAATCTTCTAAAGTTTTGTTAATGGTCGCAATACGGTATTTATCAAGCTTCGGGAAGGATTTTAATTTTCGGTTTTCGGAACTTGAAACATCCGGCAAAATACTTGTAACACTATTTATTATCGGAAATGAAATAAATAAAATGAACCCGGTTAATATAATATAGTATTTCGCGTTCATTTTAAAATTGATAATAAATAAAAGGATTATAGGTGCCCGACATTAAATATAAAGCACTGAAAAAAAGAACAGCCAACAAAAAACACGAGTTAACGATTTGAAAAACACCAAAAGCCGGTTTTAATTTTTGGGAGAAGGAAATTAAATAGCGCTGCAAATTAAACGCCAAAAAAACTGCGGCTACAAACGCAATAATAAGATCGGTAGTAAAATAGCTTGCTACAAGGTCAAATTTCAGATCATTTCCGTTCGGTATTAAACTGCCCCAATAATGCATGGCCTGTCCATTATCCTTAGCTCTGAAAGGGATCCAGGCCAACAATACAATTATAAACGCGTAACTTTTTTGGAAAATAACAGGGATCTTCAACAACATTTTTTCAAATCCCGCCCGCTCAATCAATAAAAATAAACCATGTATCATACCCCAAACTATAAAAGTATAATTGGCGCCATGCCAAAATCCGGTAAGTAAAAACACAATGATCAAATTACGAAACGTTTTATTTTTTCCATTTTTATTTCCGCCCAATTCAATATAAACATAATCCCTAAAAAAGGAAGACAAACTGATGTGCCAGCGTTTCCAAAAATCTTTTATACTTGTTGCCGTATACGGAAGATTAAAATTTTCGGGAAAATTAAAACCAAACATTTTACTAAGGCCAATAGCCATGTCAGAATATCCGCTAAAATCAAAATAGATCTGAAAGGTATAACACAGCGCGGCTGCCCACGATAACAGCGTACTCATATTGTCTCCGCTTTGCTGAAACCCTTCATCGGCAAGCCTTGCTAGGGTATTGGCGATCAAAACTTTTTTACCTAGACCAATAATAAAACGCTCGATCCCTAAACAAAATTCAGGTAAATTAAATTTGCGGTTGAAGAGTTGCGGTGCAAAAACGTTGTAACGTATAATGGGCCCTGCAACTAACTGACTGAACAAAATAATATATAGCGCCATATTAAAAATGTTTTTTTGCGGTGGCATTTTTTGGTGATAAACGTCCATTAAATAACTAATAGAATGGAAGGTGTAAAACGAAATACCGATGGGTAACGCGATTTGCGAAAGTGAAACAGAACCTAAATGAACCGTTTGCAGAAAAGAATTTAAATTAAATGCAAAAAAATTGGCGTATTTAAACCAAACGAGCAATACTAAATTACCTGTAATGCCGATGATCAAATAAAATTTTCGCCGGT
>JANYBY010000359.1 GCA_025360565.1 Bacteroidota bacterium | reverse complement strand
TTCATAAATAACAGCGTCCGCCTCAAGGGTATTCGTTTGTTTACATTTATTAAGCTGAAGCAACAGGTCAACCTTTTTCATTCGAAATATTAATAAGGAATAATGGCTATACCAAAGGCGTAAGGCGTTATACCGCTAACGCCCTTATCTTTTTGAAAGATCTCGCTCAAATAATACGTAGCGGTAAAAGCAAACTGTTCAAATCCAATTCTGAAGTTTACGCCGTATCTTAAATGTTCAATATTCTTAATGTTATAAACTCTTATTTTACCATCGCTATCTTTCATCGATCTAAAATCACTAACAACATATCCGATCTTTCCGCCAAAATGAATTTTAAATTGTTTATCAGTTTTTGTCCTTATTCTTAATTCAATTGGTATTTCAAGGATCTTTTGTGCATATCGGTTTAAACTGTAGGGATGTTTTAATGGCTCCATACTTGTGGTAAATCCGTTACCAACCGAATCTTTGTTATATATAAAATCGGTATTGCTGTGAAAATTATGGCTGAAAAATCCAATGCCATAAGCAAATGTAAAAGGCGAATTACCGATCGGCCTGTCAAAAAAAATGGCCACATTCACGCCAATACTTGCTAAATTATTTTGCGTTATATTGGGCGGTAATCCTAACCAACCGGTGTGATTTATTTCAATAATAAGGCGATCGTTGGGATCTAATTTATAATTCTTAAGGTCAAATTCGCTGTCGCCCTTTTTGTATTTTTTTTTGGGGATGGAATCGTTCTTGCTTTTTTTAATAACAACGGCAGAATCCTTTTTTTGCTGAGCAGAAAAAGCAAGCGAAAAGGTGAGAAAATACGCAAGGGCCAGGCCTTTAAACATACTGTAAAGTTAACTATTTATTTTGTGCAATTATAATTTATGGAGGACGTACATTTTATTGAATTTAAAGGACATCCAGGAACTGAATTCGTATTCTGTTTCGATTGAATAACCGAATTGTTCAATAGGACTTATCATATACTCATCTCCGTAAACCCACCACCAGCGGCCTATGTGAGAGGGTATGTAATTTTGCTGTCCGGCACAATAACGGCCGTTAAATTCAAATCCACCATCAATTTTATTTGGAGGAATGTTAAGTTCATTTGTTAAATGTTGGCTTGCTTTGCATCTTGCTCTGTTAATACTCAGGTAATCGTGCACACCTGCCATCGAAAAATAAAAAAGCGGGATAAGAACGAGGAAGCATTTAAGTTTATTTATTACTTGGTCAAACGATAAAACGTAAGCCAATAAAAAAAACGGTAATAAGCCAAGTAAATACCTGTCGTTTGCATAATTGAAACAAATTGGTATAAGGTAAAAAAGTAGAAGAAGTATAAAAAACCAGCCTGTGAAATTGTATTTTTCTTTTCTGTTTTCGTTGACCTTTAAAATAACGGATGTCATTGCACAAAAAAAACTAAAGCCTCCGATAAAATTTAAAAAGAGCCATACGCATTTTGCGAAGCCGCTTACTTGGAGCTCTTCCTGCGTATTAAAGCCTGTTAATATTACGGGGCCTATTCCTAAATGATAAAACACATTACCAACAAATGGAAAAATATTCCCTGAAAAAATTATTTTCACAAGAACTAATATGGTATAAGCCGCAAATGTTCCTTTTAAAACAACAGATCTTTTTATTTGCCCAAAATGAAAATTAATATTTGAAATTGTAATGGGTAAAATAAATAATCCCAAACAAATAGTTGATGTTATAAAATAATACATTATAGTTTTACATTCCGAAACTGTAGGATGACTTATTTTGAGAATAATATTATTTATCTGCAAATTATAATTGCCGGGCAGTTTATTGTGTTGTTTACAAATGTATTCATATAAGTAAATGCCAAAAAAATTGATCAAGAAAGGAATTAAGGAAACTAAAATTGTTTTTGTGCTTTTTTGAGAAATATAAAAATAAATGGCCCCGAAAATAACGGGCACAACTAATCCCGTTTGCCTGTTGAGTGTAGCAAAAAGTGAAAATAAAGTAAATAATAATAAATAAAAATATTTATTATTTTGTAAATATTTTAAAATTAATAGAAAAGAAAGAAGGGTTAAAAAGAGCTGAGTAACATCCGGCATAAACGTATTACCAAGACATAAGGTTAAAGGGTTAAATACAAAAATCAGCAATAAAATAAATCTCGTGAAGGGCCGCACATCAAATTGACTTAATGCGGCATTCATGATCGCCGTCATTATCATTACGAAAACTATTGAGATCGACCGTAAAGCGATGAACGAAAATCCAAAAAATTTGCAAACCATAATTCCAATAAAAAATTGCGGCAAGCCGATAATTTCTTGCCAAAACGAAAATTGAATGTTACCTGATTTTAAGTAGCCATCAACTGCCCCGGCGTATGCCCAATCGTCGTTTAGAGGAAATTCACCAATAGGATCGATCAACGTTTCAACGATCAGAAACAAAATTAATATCAATAGCCAATTATGTTTTATCAAATAATTAAACACGCTCAAGAATTAAAGTAAAAAATAGAATATTTAAATATACTACTTCGTTCATTATTTATACAACATTTAGTTTTTATCCTTACTTTTAATACCAATTGTGGATATATTTTAGTTCGAAAATGTTAAGTTATTTTTTATCAAGACGATGAAAAAAATTGTTGCATAGCCTAAACTACGGAACAATTTTTTGAAGAAGTATTAATGAAAAAGAACTTATAGGTTGGGCTAAAATATATGCACTATTGGTATAATTATGCATAAGCAGGTTCCCAAGGTTCCAATTCATAATATCAAAACCAAAGAAATTCATTCGTTGGGCTTTAACGTAATTGACCTTAAAGGCAGCGGTGGCAGTGAATACGATAGTTCGGTGCCGCACCGCCACAATTTTTATGAATTGCTTTTTTTTGTTAACGGTTATGGCAAACACGAAATTGATTTCACGGTTTTTCCCCTCGAAAACAACGCGGTTCATTTTGTTTCGCCCGGCCAAATACACAAATTAACCGCAAAACCAAAAACTAAAGGCTTTGTTCTGTGTTTTACCGAAGATTTTATTTTGAGCGATGGTAAAGAAAATTTTAATCAAAAGTTTCCGTTTTACGACGAGGGTTTTGCCAATCCGATAATGAAATTAAATCATTCTTTAAGTAGCGAGATCTATCATTTAGCGAAATCTATTTATTACGAGTTTAAGTTAAACCCTGATTTCAGTTCAGATGTGCTTCGTTCTTACCTCAACATAATTCTGGTTAAATTGAGACAGTCTTTTTTTAATCAACAAAATACGGTTAAACATATTGGTAGTGATAAAAAAGAAAAAATGCTTTTATTTAAAAAATTGATAAACACTTTTTATTTGCAACACAAGCCGGTTTCGTTTTATTCAGACAAAATATCTGTTTCGCCCAATCATTTAAACGCGCTCTGCAAAAAGCATGAGGGAAAAACCGCTATTCACTTAATTCAGGAGCGTTCTTTACTCGAAGCAAAGCGCCTGTTGCATGCCACAGAAATGAGTGTGAAAGAAATTTCCTTTCATCTTAATTTCGAAGATGTTTCCTATTTTAATCGGTTCTTTAAAAAATTACAGCATTTAACCCCTATCCAATACCGGGAAGGCATTGCCAAAAATCGTTGAAAAGTGCAATACCTCAGTTGTTTAGTGTCATGGGAGCTCAGCCGTTATTTTTAAATTTGTGTGATAAAATTTCTTATCTTAGTTAAGCGTAATGAAAAAAATAATTTGCATAGTGATTGCCATTTCTGTTTTTGGTTTATTATCCTCTTTTAAAACTAAGATACACAGCGGTGGAGAAATAGGCAACACCGGCGCCCCCGGTGAAGGCACCTGCAGTGGTTGTCATGGCGGCGGAGCAGCAGGCACTACTGTTTCAATTACCGCAGTGCCGGATTTTTCGGCCAATGTATTTGATCCAAGCCTAACTTATACCATTACTGTTTCGGTTGGACACCCATCACTTACGCGTTTTGGTTTTAACTGCGAGGTTTTAGGCGCAAGCAATACAAATGCAGGCGTAATGGCTAATGGCGGACCAGGACTTGCCTTTTTTAATTTAGGCGCATCAAAAAAGAGTGCTACCCATACTGCACCAAAAGTTGGTATCGGTAGTGCATCATGGACATTTGAATGGACACCACCACTGGGCGGAAATGCAACTATTTACGTTTCGGGAAATGCTGTAAATTTTGACGGAAGTACAAGTGGCGACAGATCCATCAGCACCTCCCTAGCCCTAGCCACAGTGCCTACAAAGGTTTCTGAAAATTCGCAACAACAGATCTCAAAAATAAATTTATTCCCAAATCCCGCACAAGATATAACTTCTATTTCCTATTATCTTTCATCAACACAAAAAGTAACCATTGAATTGATGGATATAACCGGAAAAATAATTAAAACATTTGTAAATGAAAATTACGAGGCCGGACCACACTCAAGTATTTTAGATCTAAAAGGGATACAAAGTGGCGTTTACTTTGTAAAAACTTCGCTTAACGGCGAAAAAATCTCTCAGAAATTGATCTCGGTGATGTAATATTTTATTCCACCACCAATTTATCGCTGTACAATAACCTGTTACCCGATTCAATTCTTACAATATAAGTTCCTCTTGCAAACTCGCTTATATCAATCGTGTGCAATTTATCTACGATCATTTTATTATAAACTTCTTTGCCTTCAATATCAAGTATACTCAATAACTGTGGCTTATCGGGCGTTTTGGCTTGCTCTATTTTTACACTTAGCTTGGCAGGATTAGGATATAATTTTACCAAGATCCTTTCCTTGTAATTTTCTTTTACCGAAATAATATTTGCCGTATCGGTCGAATTTCCAAAAGTATATTCTCCTAATTTCAAGGTATCAATACGTATAAAGCCTTGTTTTGTACTGCTCTGAAAAATATATGTATTCTTTAATAGTTTCCAATCGTCAGCCGCATTTTTTCTGTAAAATAATCTAACGCTGTCGGCATTTACAATACAAAGTAAGGTATCTAAATAAGAGTTGGTGCCGCCAAGTGTTTTAAACCCGTCAAAATTAAAAGTAGCTTTTGAAACGAAACCGGGAGACAAAATGCCTTCCACCTTCCAAAAATGCTGATCAGATAATTTATGATTTAATGGATTATTTTTAAAAGGGTCGGGTTTTACATAATTGTGTACGATCCTTATTAAAGATGAGTCGGCACCAGCGTTCAGTACATTCATGGATACTTTGCCTAATACCCAATTTATATTACCCGGAGCTTTAATTGTTTTATTTTCGAAACTGGTAGCATCACCAATTTTACTGTCGTAATTTAAAGCGCAATACGCCGGGTTAAACGGAATATTATTTAAAGTAAATGTTGCTGTTGCGCCGCTCACTGTAATTTGCTGCACAATTCTTGTCCAGTTTGGTCTGAAAAAACTTAACTCTAATGGCACGCCCGTATATAAACTCGGAGCGCCATATAATTTTTGTCTGATAGAAATTATGGCGTTATAATTTGTCGGGCTTATTTGTACATATTTTACCGAATCAATTGCAAAGTGCGGCCAGCCTGGGTTTAACACCCAGTTATTAAAAAAGCTGGTTAAACTTTGTCCGCTGCCAATCGCGAACAGATCGCGCAACTGAAGGCTGTTTATACTTTTAAATTGATTTTGCGATAAAACATATTTTGCACCGTTAAAAAAATTTACATCGCCTAAATAACCGCGCAAAGTATGCACAATGTCCCCGCCTTTTTTGTACACATGGTCGCCATATGTGATTGCTGCAGGTATTCCCGAAACCGCTCTGAAAATAGCTTGCCCTCCTACCGCATCTCGATGATGTAAAAAATGTAACAGGTCATCGTGCTGTGGTTTTATAAGATCTAAACTCGCGGGCTTGCCGTATTGCCATTCGGTAAATAAATATTGGTTGTAAGTGGCCCAACCTTCGTTTATCCACATATCTTCTTGTGTTTCGCAGGTGATAAGGTCACCCCACCAATGATGCGATAATTCGTGCGCCATTATTGACGCTTCATACGCCATGCTTCCCGCCACTGCACGCGGATAGGCAATATTTGTTGGATGCTCCATTGCGCCACTGTTAAAGGGCACCAGGCAATAACCAAATCTGTTCCATTTATACGGGCCATAATAATTTTCGTATCCGGCTATACAATTTAATAAATGTATAAATCCGTTTTTCATTGCGGTGGTATCTCCGGCAACACCCACTAAAGTAATGGGTTTATTTCCACTGAGTGTATTCACATTCCAGTTAACCTGACGGTAATTTGCAACTGCCACACTCGCCAAATAAGTTGGAATCTCTTCATTTAAGATCCATTTGCGCGTTCTGTTTGGCAATGTAACAACATCGCTTATTAATTGTCCGTTACAAAAACTTCTTCGCGTGGTATCAGTAGTAATATTAAACTCGTAACGGCTGCGTTCTACAAAATTATCAAAACACGGAAACCAAACACGGCCGTAATTATGCGGCTTAGCCCCAAAGCCAACGCCTAAATTATACGCATATTGATTGCCACCATTATTATCAAAATAAAAACCGCCCCAACCTAAAGGGTCGCCCTGCGGCTGACCATGATAATAAACGGTAATGGTACTTGTATCCACCGTATTTTTTATGGCAGCAAAATTTACTTTTAAAATAGTATCGTTATACGTATAAGTTAAGGTGGTGAGATTTTCTTTAACCGAATCTATCAATAATTTTAAAAGGTCAAGGCGAATATAACTTCTGCCATTTAATTTAGGGTCGAACTTAATCGCTGTATTACCCTTAATGAGTTTATTCGAAAAATTTCCGATCTCCAAATTAATGGTGTATTTTAAAATATCAAAGGTATCGCTTCGCAAATTTTCGGCGCAATAATACAAAGGCGGCAACATTTGGGCGTTTTTGCCCGCCTGGCAGCCAAAGTGCTGATCACGTATTTGAGCGTTAAGTGAGGCAACAGCTAAGCCCGCTAAAAATATCAGAATGTGTTTTCTTATTCTCATACTATAAATTTATGAAAAAAATTGTTCGGTTGCAAGGATTCGTCACTTACTTAGTATGCCCGCAAAAAATTATGATATTAGATTTATTTTATTTGGGCGCCTTAACGCGCCTGCCTTGCCGGCAGGCAGGCTTTCACTTCAAGCCCCGCAGTCTTTTGCTGTGTTGCTAAGGGCTGCGGTGGCTTCCTGCGGTCGCCTCCTCGCCCAAGCAACACAATGCAAAATCCTTGCGGGGGCTTTCCGTTCTCCCGATAGCTATCGGGACGCGGGCGCGGTGTTAGGCGTAAATCAGGTTGAAAAACCTCACCTTACTCCTGTAACATCCGAAGAAGAAAAAAAATAATACTAATAAAATACAATCTGCGTTAATTCGTGTTCCCGATAGCTATCGGGACCGCGGCAAAAAAAACTCCTCAATAATACCTATTGCTTTCCAAATAATTTTTTACGTAATCCCCTACCCCGTCTTCAAGCGATGTGAATTTTTTTGGATACCCACAACTGATTAATTTTGTCATGTTGGCCTCGGTAAAATACTGGTACTTGTCACGAATATCCACCGGCGTGTCAATATATTCAATGTTCACCGGCTTGCCCATGGCATTAAAGGTTGCGGTTGCCAAATCTTTAAACGTTCGTGCTTTGCCGCTGCCCAAATTATAAATACCGCTTTTTATTTTGTTGCTGTACAAGAACCAGATCACTTCCACCACATCTTTTACATAAACAAAATCGCGTAGCTGTCCCCCGTCTTCGTAAACAGGGTTGTGCGACTTAAACAATTTTACTTTGCCGGTACTTTTTATTTGTTTAAAGGCATGAAAAATAACCGAAGCCATTCTGCCCTTATGAAATTCGTTGGGGCCATACACATTAAAAAATTTTAAGCCTTGCCATTGTGGCGGATCTTTCTGCTGCACCAAAGCCCATTTATCAAATTCGTTCTTGCTGTCGCCATAAGGATTAAGCGGCTTCAAAGAATTTATTTTCGATTCGTCATCCTCGTATCCGAATTCGCCCAGACCATAAGTGGCGGCAGATGACGCGTATATTAAAGGAATGTTTTTCTCGGAACAGATCTGCCAAATGGCTTTAGTATAATTTACATTTAGCTCATCAAAAATAGCTTTATTAAATTCTGTTGTATCGGTTCGCGCACCAATGTGAATAACGTATGTTACAGTCTTATGATTTGTGGTAAACCATTCAATAAAATTTCCGCGTTCTATTTTTTGACTGAATTTTTTTTGGGAATAATTATTCTCTTTTGCGATTGAATGAAAATCATCCACCAAAACTAAATCATTAATTCCTTCTGAATTAAACTTGGAAACTAAACAACTGCCAATAAACCCGGCCGAACCCGTAATGATTACCATATTTTTATTTTTATTGAACGCGGATTTTTAGGATGATCATGATCAAATAAGATTTTATTTTTCCTTTATATCAGCGTTGATCATAAAGATCATAATGATCTGCGTTCCATAATGCGTTAAAGTTAATTAATTTTTGATTGTATATTTTGTAATTCCGTTAAAATCCCCCAAATTAGTGTGATGGAAATTACCCGGGTTTTTGATGTTTTAACTAATTTAAAAAACAGCAGTTCTAAAACCGACATTTTAAATACCAAGGAACCCGACAGTAAAGGGGGCAAAAAGTGGGTATCATACAGTGTTGCCGATTTTGCTGAAAATGTAAATTACGTAAGTGCGGGTCTGCTAGCGCTCGGCCTGCAAAAAAACGATGTAGTTGCCATCATGGCCAATAACCGGCCCGAGTGGAATTTTATTGATTACGGCGCACAACAAGTGGCCATGCCTACGGCTCCCATTTTTCCAACCATTGGAATTGAAGACCTCAAATTTATTTTAAACCATTGCGAAGCCAAAATAGTTTTTATTTCTGATAAAAGTATTTACCAAAAACTGGTGGCGATGGAAAGCGATCTTCCGCACTTAAAATTTGTTTTCAGTCTCAATAAAATTGAGGGTGTAAAACATTTTTCGGAATTAATTGAGCTCGGTAAAAAAAATTTAGATCAAACTAAAATAGATGCTATAAAAGCAGGTGTTTCAGAAAATGATCTTTTGACCCTGCTCTACACCTCAGGAACCACAGGCCATCCCAAAGGAGTAATGATCTCGCACAAAGGCCTTTTAAGTAATGTGATAGCCATTAAAAATCTGGCACCTTTTGCACCCAACTGGAAAGCGTTAAGTTTTTTGCCTCTAAACCATGTTTACGAAAGGGTTATTAATACACTTTATTTTTATCATGGAGTTAGCATTTATTACGCCGAAAATTTTGAGACCATTGGTGATAATTGCCGCGAGATCCATCCGCAAATGTTTGTGGCCGTTCCGCGGATCTTAGAACGCGTGCTCGAAAAAATTTGCGCCGCCGGCGATAAATTAACCGGTTTTAAAAAGAAAATTTTCGACCTCAGCATTCGTCTTGCCGAAAAATATGAATTGCATAGTGCCAATGGCGCATGGTACGAATTACAACGAAAGATCTGCGATGTTTTAGTTTACTCTAAATGGAGAGAAGCAGTTGGCGGAAAAATCGTGTGCATTGTAAGCGGTGGCGCGGCACTCAACCCCAGAATTGAGCGTGTTTTTTCATGCGCCAAATTAACTTTGCTGCAGGGTTACGGTTTAACCGAAACCTCGGTGGTAATAGCGGTTAATCATTTTGGCCACGATGGAATTATGTTTGGCACGGTAGGAAATGTGGTAGATAACGTGGAAGTAAAAATTGCGGAAGAAGACGGAGAAATTTTAATGCGCGGCCCGAGCTTAATGATGGGCTATTATAAAAATAAAGAAGCCTCAGAAGAAGCAATTGATAAAGATGGCTGGTTCCATACCGGTGATGTGGGCGTATTTATTGAAAATAAATTTTTAAAAATCACCGACCGAAAAAAAGAACTGTTTAAAACGAGTGCCGGCAAATACATTTCGCCGGTGATGCTCGAAAACAAATTAAAGGAGTGTAAATTTATTGAACAATGTATGGTGATTGGCGAAGGGCAAAAATTTGCCTCAGCCATTATTATTCCAAACACCATAAATTATAAAGAATATTGTAAGCTCCATAATATTGAATGGCAGGGAAATAATGAAATGCTGAACGGCGAAGAACTTAAAAAATTAATTAACGATCATATCAAGGCCATGAACAAAACCCTTGCGCCTTACGAACAATTAAAACGCTGCCAGATAATTATTGGCCATTGGAGCGTTGAGGGCGGAGAGATAACACCCAAATTAAGTTTAAAACGAAAAGTGATTAAAGAAAAAAACAAAGAGGTGATTGGGAAAATTTTTGTTGGGGAGGAGTGATGTGGTAGAGACACGAGGCAGGACCAAAGAGAAACAGGACGGAATAGCAGGAATGGCAGACGGGGCAGTGCATAGAAATCACTATCTTTGATATTACCGGTAAACAAATACTAAAAGAGAGCAAGTATTTAGAAATCGGAAACGAGCTTAATTTGAGTAATAACTTGTTAAACGGCAGTTACCTTGTAAAAGTAAAGTTAGAAGACGGAACCATAGATGTACACCGACTTATTATCAATAAATAAATTTTTTAAAAAAATAATTAGCTTGAAGAAGCCAAAAGCTATGCTTTTGGCTTCTTGCTTTTTTATATCCGGATTTAATGCACAGGTAAATTACTTGCCAAATCCAAGTTTTGAAAAATTGATTGGCTATGATGGAAATTTCATAGAAAATCCCATTTCTGTTGCAGTCCCTTGGGATACTATTCAAGGCGGATGGGGGGGCGGTCATGTTGCAATTGTTCCATCCCCAAGTATAAATCTTTTTGGCGAAATTTTGTATCAAGTGGCAAGAACAGGAAATTTTATGGGATTAATGGACTATAATGTCCCTCCACCATCTTTCAATTCCTCTTTGCGCGGATATATGAGGTCTCCGTTACTTTATTCTTTAAAGGCAAATAAAAGATATTGCGTTACAGCTTATTTTAATTTGGTAAATGATTGTCAGTACGCTTCTGATGAACTTAGCTTATATTTTGATAATGGAAGTCTGGTTTGTACAGCTAAAGACGAGTATGCAATAGCTAATGCACAAATAAAAAGCCCGACTGGTGTCTTTTATGCAGATACCTTAAATTGGATGAAAGTTCAGGGAACATTTATCGCGAATGGGACTGAAAGTTATGTAACCATAGGTAATTTTAAATTGCCAGCAAATTCAACTTCAAGTCTTGTTTATCCCGGAGCCACGCACGGAGAATCCGGTTATTATATAGATGATGTTTCAGTAATAGAAGCCGATCTTCCGACCTTTGCTGGTAGAGATACACTTTTATGCGTAGGAGACAGTGTTTTTTTAGGCCGCCCTCCGGAGATAGGTTTGGAGTGCTTGTGGTTTAATAACGGTTCGCAAGTTGCCACCGGAGGGGGATTATGGGTAAAACCGTCAACAACGCAAACATATTTGGTTCAGCAGGATGTTTGCGGCTTAATTAAAACAGATACAGTTCAGGTACAAATAAAACCAAAGTATATCGGCAATCCAATTGTAATTACTAATTCTACTATTGTTTGCCCGACAGATGTTATAAAATTAAGCATTCAAAATCCGCCACCGGGGGATAAAGTTAAATATGATTGGTTGCCAGCACCAGCATTTACAAACACCACTAATTTAAGCGCACAAAGTTCAATAAATCAAACTACCAATTTTACAGTTAACATTCATAGTAACGGAGAAGACTCTTTTTGTCCTTTTGTAAGAACGGGTAGCGTATCTGTTTCAGTTCCGCAATATACCGGGACTGCAAGTCTCTTGTTAACTTCTTCAATCGTTTGTCCAAATGACACAATTTTTTTTACTTTGCAAAATGCACCATTTGGTAATGGTATAAAATATACGTGGCTGCCTTTGGGAGCATATACAAACACTTTAAACCTTAGTGCGAAAACTTTACCCGGCCTTTTAAATTCATTTACGCTTAATGTCATCAGTCCTGTTTCTAATGGATTTTGTTCATTTACAAGAACGGTAAGTGTTGATATTCCTGACTCTTGCTTTAAAACCCCGCAGATTCCGAATATTTTTACACCCAACAATGATGATGTAAATGATGTGTGGCAAATAAAATTTCCTTATGGCTATTCTTTAAAGGAACTTGAAATTTATAATAGATGGGGAACATTGATCTACGCTCAAAATAATTTATCATTTGATAAACAAAATTTGGCAGTTATTGGATGGGATGGCAGAACTGATAGTGGACAGGAATGCAGCACGGGCGTTTATTTTTATGTTTTGAAATATATGGATAGAAATAGCGAGATGAAAGCGGTGAAAGGGAATATTTCATTGATAAGGTGATGATCCTAAATCCTCACACCATGCTGGTCGGGACATCCGTTCCATGCTGGTCGGGACATCCGTCCCGACCTCTTCACCCGACCGCTTATTAAACTAAACATCCTTTGAAAGATCAAG